>CAZRGL010000025.1:14088-38841 GCA_964599485.1 uncultured Polyangiaceae bacterium | reverse complement strand
TGGTGCTGCTGGTGCTGGTGCTGCTTGTGCTGCTGGTGCTGCTGGTGCTGCTGGTGCTGCTTGTGCTGCTGGTGCTTCCCGTGGTGGCGCCTCCGCCAGCCCCGCCTGAGCCAGCCGAGCCGAAGCGTGTAAAGCTGTCCCCGCAGCCAAAGAAAAGGACGAAGGCGGCGAAAGGAACCACGACGCTTCTCGAGCCCATGTACTCAATCTATCACGAGTCGGCAGGAGGTCCCGAGGCTGCTCTCAAAGCGCGCGCTGGGGTCAGGTGGCCGAAAGAGCGGCTTTTGTTCGCCGCTTGTGCTAGCAACATCTTCTTGCCCGCCCAGCCGGCGGGAACAGGAGCGAGAATGAGTAAGTTATTTGTAGGTGGACTGAGCTGGGACACGACCGACGACGGTCTGCGCTCGGCATTCGAGACCTTTGGCGAGGTCCGCGAGGCCAAGGTCATCACTGACCGCGAGACCGGCCGTTCGCGGGGCTTCGGCTTTGTGACGTATTCGAATTCAGGTGACGCGACCAACGCGATGGCTGAGATGAACGGCACCGAGTTGGATGGCCGCACCATCAAGGTAGACGAAGCGCAGGGGCGCCGCGGTGGTGGAGGAGGAGGTGGCCGTCACCACGGCTTCTAGGTTATGGGTCGAAACAAGAACCAATCTTTTGCAAAGCGCAAGCGAGAACAGGCGCGCCAAGCGCGTGCCGCGCAAAAACGTGCCAAACGTCGAGCTCGCTCGAGCATTGAGAGCGACGGACAACCAGGCGATCCCGATCTCGAAGAGGTCATCGCGCAGCCCAAAGAAAAAGCGACTGACGAAGAGATCCAGCGCGCCATCGAACGCTCGATGAATCCAGGTGCCCAGCACGCTGGTGGCAAGCGCGGCAAGCCCTTCGGCAAGCGTCTGTTCGTGGGAAACCTCGACCGAGGCACCGAAGAGCACGAAGTCGGAGCTTTTTTCCGCGCTGCCGGCTACGAGGTAGCGGAGGCAACGCTGATGCGGGATCGAATGACCGGTGAGTCGCGCGGTTTCGCGTTCATCGAGCTCGCTGACTCCGACCAGGCCAAGAAAGCTATCGCTGAGCTGGCCGGAACTGCACTTCACGGCCGCGAGCTTCGCATCAACTTGGCGGATTCTGGCGGCCGCTGAGCGGAAGCTCCCCGATCACTTGTTTGCGCGCAGCGTGCGTCGGCGGGCAACGCCCCACAACATGAGCATTG
Organism: uncultured Polyangiaceae bacterium; assembly: GCA_964599485.1. GTDB lineage: Bacteria > Myxococcota_A > Polyangia > Polyangiales > Polyangiaceae > JAPYTK01. The sequence continues at coordinate 37,625 of CAZRGL010000025.1, read as the reverse complement.
CGCCGCCCCACAACTTTTCTTTGGGGCGGGCCTGGCGGGCGCCAGCGACTGCGTTGCCGAGAGATTCGTAGGTGCCGATCGCGACGGTCAAGCCGTCCACGACACCCTCGATTTTCGTGGCCGCTCGGAGGGTCGCGAGCAAGCCCGTTAGCGTACCGAGCACGCCGGAGACGAAGGTCATACCGGTCAGGGCGAGCACCAGACTCGCTAGCTGGTGCCGCCCTTTTGTGACGAGCTCGAGCACGCCGAGCATGCTTCCGGTTACGCCGAACACGATGATGGGAAAAACCCCCCCCCCCAACAGATAAAGTGGAGGTATCCCCCGCCACAGCACCACGGTGCCCAGGAGTGCGATGATCAGCATGCCGGCGCTGACCAAACCGGCGAAGGCATCCAATACCCGCGAGCCGCGGCCGACGAGCGCATCGGCGAGTGCGTTTTCGAGCGCGTCGGCGAGCTCCTTTGCGGTGGCGAAGCGCTGCGCTGGATCTTTGGCCATCGCTTGTGTGCAGATCGCCAACAATCGCGGTGGTGCTTTTGGCTGCAACGACGCAAGCGGTGGAAAATCGGCCGCCAGTGCTTTTTCGATTTGTGAAGCCAGGGGTGGGCCTTCGACGGGCGGGCGGCCCGACAGGGCGTGATAAAGCAGCGCGCCCAGCGCGAAGACGTCGGTGCGTTCATCGATGGCGGCGACATCGCCCGCGGCTTGCTCGGGCGCCATGTATGCTGGGGTCCCCATGACGGTGCCGTGTCGTGTGCCCGCCGTGGGTTCGAGCTTGCCCTCATCGCCATCCTCCTGCAGTAGCGCATCGCTCCCGCCGACGCCCCGCACCTTGGCGATGCCCCAATCGAGCAACACCGTCTCGCCGTGGCGGCCGACGATGATGTTGGCAGGCTTCACGTCCCGATGAACGACGCCATGCTCATGCGCATAGGCGAGGGTTTGGGCGACGCGAACCACAACGGGAAGCAACTTCAAGCGCGTCGTCAGATCCTTCGCTTCATCGATGGCGTCGCCGAAGGTGCGCCCGCGAACTAGCCGCATCGCGTAGTAATGCTGCCCCTTGTCGTCGATACCGCGCTCGTACACTGGCGCGACTCCGGGGTGCTCGAGATTCGCGGTAACGACGGACTCGACGTGAAAACGCTTTCGGAGCACAGCCGAGTCGGTGCGCAGCAGCTCCTTGACAGCAACCCGTCGGCCGAACTGGCGATCGACTGACTCGATGACGCGACCCATGCCTCCTTGGCCGATTTCACGTTGCGGCTCGTAGCGCTTCGCGCCGGATAGCGCGGCGGCGACCACGTTCGGTGCCTCGCCATCAATCTCGACGGCGCCGGCCACGGTGCTCGCGAACGCCGTGACGGTCGGCATCTCTTCTTCTGCGTTCTGCGTCGTCGTCTCCGCCCCCTCGTCTTTCATAGCTCGCGGGTAGCCCGCCGCGATCGATACGTCAACCAGCGGCGTACGAGTGCAGCGCGCGAGGAGTGTGCGTGGAGAATGTCGACGCGGGAAGAAAGGTGGAGCCTCAGCTGTAATGATTGAGGAATGACGGGCCAGCTCCCAGTGAAGACCGACGCCCACCTCACCCTTGCGTTCGGGTTGTTGGGGCTGGTCGGCGGTTGGCTGACCGGCGAGCTGCTGTTTCGAGGTAGCGACCTCTGTCGAGCCTTGATGACCGGTTGCACGATGCTGGTTGCGGCTGCGCTCGGCGTCGTCGCCTTGAAGTTATGGGCCATGAGCCCCCTGGCGCTCGCCATAGCAGGATTGTTTGCCGGAGCGTTCAACGGTGTGCTTCAGGTCAGCGTGGTTGCGCTGTTCAACGCATCGCCTCATGGCGTCTCAGCCTCGGTGTTGGTTCCGACGTTTACCGCACTGGTGGGAGCGGCGTTTGCGCTGCCATTTGTCCCCGCCTTGGCGGCAATCGCGAGCTGCGCTGCGCGTCGGCGATTGGTGCGCGATGGATCCCTCGTCGACCGAGCCTACCTGCGCGCACTCTGGAGCGTTACTGCGCTCAGCGTGGCGATAGGTTGCGTGCTGCTGCTGCCGGCCTTCGGCTGGCAACGACCGCTGGTCATGGTCGTGGCTCTGAGCGCATGCGCGACCGTGCTGCTGCTCGCCGGTGCTGACGTGGACGCGCTCAGAAAGCTCAATTCCATCAGCCGTACGATGGGCGAATGTCGCGACTGGGTTCTGTCCGACCGCGAGCTCGAGGGCGCCACCGATTCGGGCCTGCTGACAGATTTCGGAGTTGGCCAGCGCGTGGTGGCTCGCGTTCGCAGCGTGGCCCACGCATATCGCCAAGTAGAACGTCCCGAAGCGTTTTGTCGAGGCGATATCGTTCTGACCCAGCGCGCGCTGCGTGGTTTTGTGGCGCGGGCGGTGACGATGGGCGTTGTGGCGACCATCTTGGGGGTGCTGCAGGCGGTCGAGCTGCTGGGCCAGCCCAGCTAGGATTTGGCGCCATCTCGCCAACACTGCGCGCTTTTTTTTGGTAAGTTGGGCGGCTCATGCCCCTTTCGAAGGAGGAATTTGGCCGCCTGAAGCGAGCCGAGATGCTGACCCTGCTCAAACAGATCGGCAGGGCGCGAGGGCACAGCCGGTCGCCAAAGTCGGCGCTAGCAGACGCCTATGCTGTGTGGTTGCGCGAACCAGGCTCGTCCGATGTCGACATCGAGCCGGTGGCACACGCGCCCTGCTCCCTCGAGCAGTTCGGCGCGCTCAATCGAACAGACATGCTCAGTCAGCTCGCGCGTGTCGGTCGCGCAGGCGGACTCAGTCGCGCGCGCAAGGCGGCTCTAGTCGACGCGTACGCCGCGTGGCACTTGGAGCAACCAACGTCGGGGACTGCGCCAATCGCGAAGAGCGAGCCACCTGAGGTAGAGGCGACGCCGCTCGAAGGGGAGCAGCTCGAAGGCTTGCTCGAGCTGCTCGAGGGTGGGGCGCACGATGAGGAAGTCGGCGAGCTGCGCGCTTTGATCGCGTCGGCGATAACGAGCAATGACCAGCAGCAGCTCGGCGGGCGCCTCGAAACAGCTGATGGGTGCCTGAGGGTAGTCGAGTCCCTCGGCACAGATGACCCCGTGCGGGCCGAGAGCGCCATTGGCGCATGCATGAAGGACCTCGAGATCGCGCGGCAGTCACTCGAAGAGGAACCAGCGGCGGAGGTTGCCTGCGCTTTGGCCGTGTTGCACCCCGCGCGGCAGCAGCTCATTCGCTCCTTGGGCGATGACCAACCAGCTCCAGCCACTGCTGCCAAGCCAAGTGAGCCTCCTCCGGGAGCGGAGCGACGCCAAAGCCCGCGAATCCCCCTCGAGGTCGATATCGGCTTAGCCAGTGAAACCAACTTCTACACTGGACTGACGCGTGACGTGTCCAACGGCGGGATCTTCGTCGCCACCTACCAGCCTCTTCCGATTGGCACCGAGGTTGTCGTGTCCTTCGTCCTGCCCAATGAGCATCATATTGCAGCAGAGGGCCGGGTCGCATGGGTACGTGAGAGCATCGGGATCAACACCGAGCTGCAGCCAGGTTTCGGAGTGGCCTTCGACGAGCTGCGCCCCGCCGATTTGGAGCAGATCATGCAGTTCGTGGACAATTGGCGCGAGCCGATGCTGTACGACTAGCTCGTGACTGGCTCCCAATTCACAACATCAACTCGGCAGGCCGCACGTTCCTGAGTCGCATACCTCGCCCGCGCCGCATTCCTGGTTGCAACCGCCGCAGTGCTTCTTGTCAGTGGAAAGATCCACACAAGAGCTGCCGCACATCGTCAGGTTCATCGGGCACATGCACATGCCCAATTTGCACGTTTCGCCTGGCCCGCAAGCCTTGCTGCACTGGCCGCAATGTGCCTCGTCATTCGACAGGCTCACGCAGGTGCCAGCGCATGCGTTCATCCCCATCGGGCAGGCGCAGCTGCCTTCGTTGCACACCTCGTCCTGATTGCACGCAGTGCCGCATGCTCCACAGTTCTGCGAGTCGCTCTTCAGATCCACGCACATCCCTGCGCAAGCGACCATATCGGCGTCCTGGCAGCCGGTGTCACCTCCGGCTCCGCCGGCGCCGCCGCTGGGGCTCGCGGTCGCTCCAGCGCCGCCAGCCGCGGTCGCGCCGCCCGCCGCTGCAGATGAATCGAATCGAAGCTCGTCGAGCTCCCAAAGGGAATTGCATGCGCACAACAGCAGCGCGCAGCCCACTGCCGCACAACACGAATTGGTCGCCCCTCCCTCTGGACGACGCTGGCCGACGGCTCGCGTAGCACCAAACATAGCGCTGAGCATATCAGCTGAGACGTGGTTGACGCGTCCAAGAACGGCTCGTTCACGGAGTGTTGGTCTTTCGTGCAGCTTGCAGTTGCGATACCCCCGAGTACGCCATCGGCATCGCGCCTTGCCCTCGCCGCCCGGCCCTTGCCGATCTAGGTACTTTCTTCCAGGGAGCTGTACTTGGGCTCCTGGATGGGAGCAGCCATGTCCGATGCTGACGATAGAGACCGAGACGCAGAAGACCAGGACGAGACCATAGAGCGCGAAGCGCGCATGGGCCGCAAGTTCACCCTTGCCGATGTGATCGGCCGGGAGGGAGGCTCGTTTTTCAAAGGGGAGTCACCGGTCCCCCATCTCGCGCGCGCCACCAATGCGCTGTGCATGTTCGTCGACAAGCACGTCCGCGACGGCAGCGGTGCCCTTCATCGAGCCCTCCACCGCCGCATCAAGTCGAGCGATACCCTCGTAGCCAACCACTTCGATGATCCGCTCATAGCCCTCGAGATCATCATCGAGCGCCAGCTCTCCAAGGACGCTTGGTTCTACGAGCTCGTCAGACAGGTGGACCAAGAATGGGGCCGCATCATGGCAGAACGCCCCCACTTTCAGGAGCCCGGTGAAGAGGCAGACCCCGACGACGAACATACCCATGCCTCCGTCCGCGCCGATCTGGAGGCACTCCTCGCCAAGCTCCGCGAAACTCGTTAGCAGCAGCAGAATCTGGAATGCGGACTACTCGGACTCGGTGCGGCTCATTTTGGGGACGGCCACATTTCGGAACGTTTTCCGGATGTGGACTACTCGGAACCCGAGGCGGGCGGCTGGCTGGACGTCATTTCTGGGAGCTGGCGCGGTCGGAGAGCAATTGGCCCAGGACATCTGGTTTGTCCGTGATGATTCCGTGGATGTTCAGATCGAGCAGACGGTTCATCTCGGTAGTGTTGTTCACGGTCCAGCCGTGCACGGCGATCCCTTGGCGGTCGGCTCGTGCCATGAAGTCCTTCTTCACGAACGAAGCAGGTGGCTCGATGATTGGCGCTGGAGCGACATAGCTGGCTTCGTTGTCATCGACGAGCCCCACAAACTTCGTGATCTCGCCGATGCCCATGCCCGTCATCAGCGCCGGTTCAGCTTCACGTAGCGCAATCAAAATGTCATCGAATGCCGAGGCGATGACCACATAGTCGAGCGCGTCGTAGTCACGCAATAGGTCGAGCACGGCCTCGCCGATCGGCGGGGTGGATTGCTTGATCTCGATCACCATCGGCATGCTAGGGAAAGCCTCGAGGACCTGACTCAGCGTGGGCACGACGACACCTTTGCCTCGGTAGGGGTAGGTCTTGCCGCCGTCCGAAGAGAAGTCGTGCCCGGCGTCCAGCATGAGCAGTTCTTGGTAGCTGAAACCATGAATGGGGCCGCTGCCGTCCGTTGTGCGGTCGACTTCGTCGTCGTGCATCACCACGATGACTCCGTCCGAGGTGGAATGCAGGTCGAGCTCGAGCGCATCGACCTCCAACGAAAAAGCGTTTTCGAACGCCACCAGCGTGTTCTCAGGCGCGAGCTTGGCGCCGCCTCGGTGGGCGATGTTCAGTAGCCGCCCGCACACCATCAGGGGTTGTTCTGGCTTGCACGCGTTGGTTTGCTGTGCCGCTTGGGTGGGCTCGTCGGTGTCGCTACAGGCCAAAACCGACAGCGCGGAAAGAGCGAGCACAGCGCAGACTCGAGCTTGCATGACGACATTGCACCACGGCGTAGCGCGTCGGTCGACGCCCGAGTGGGGAGACGGCTCTTTGCGCCCAATCCGGGCTGGGCTAGCAAGGTCGAAGAAAGGTGGCGTCGAATGACCCAGCCCGATGAGCAGCAACCCGCGGACAGCATCGATCCGCACGCATTGTCAGAAGGACACTACGAGTTCGACTACAACGAGCCTGAGATCATCCGCCGGTGCGGTGCTCGCGTGCGCCTCTGGGGCATGATCTCGATGGCGATAGGCGGGCTGTTCGCGCTTGGCGCAATTGGCGTGTTCTTTCACGGCGGGCAGGCGCTGACGTCCACGCTGAAGCACTCGTATTTGAACAGCATGACGGTCCTCGTCGGTGGAGCCAACATGCTCGGCGGCGTCGTACTGCTCGCGCTCTGTGCGGTACACCTCACCTCCGGGTGGTTGTACATCGGCAGTGGCGATCGGCTTCAGGAGGTGGTGGACACGGAGGGCAATGACATCGAGTTGCTCATGCGCAGCCTGAAGAACATGGCGACCGCGTTCATGATCGAGGTCATCTTGATGGTTGTCGCCGTGGCGCTCAGCCAACTGGCATGGGTTACGTCGCTGTAGTCGAGGGTGATGATTATGATCTACGAGTTTTCCGAGCTTGAGAACAAGACCATCAGTCGTTGCGCCTCATGGGTAACAGCCCTCGGCATCATCACTTTGGTGCACGGTACCTTGAAGGTAGTCGCGGCGATTCAGCTCTTTTTTGCCGACAACAATACCGTCCTGACCGAAGGAATCAAAGCGGCCTACTACCTCGCGGTTGGGGTAGCTTTTTTCTTGGGTGGCCTTGCCCTCAAGCGGGTCGTCGACACCGAGGGCGACGACGTTCCGCACATGATGAACGCGCTACGTTCGGTTGATCGGGCCTTCACCTTTCGCATCATTGCCGTGGTCGTGATGGTGGGCCTGTTCGTTGTGGCGCTTTTGTGGCTTCACAGCGTACTGCCCGCCTGAGCGGTACTCAGCGTAGGGCTGCGGCAGCGGCGAGGGCTCGCAGGCTCTCAGCGGGGGCATCGAGTCGCAGGGCGAGCTGCCGGCTGTCGCCCTCAGTCGTTGCTGCGAGGCTCAAGAGCAGAGGGGCAGAACGCCGAATCGTTGTCGTCTTGCCGAGGCAGCCCAGTAGCCGCAGCGGGTTGATGAAGAGGCCCAGCTGCACCTTCGCTGGGTGCTTTGCCAGCGATGCCCCGAGGCCGATCCCCGAGCTCGGAGCGCTGCTGGAGCTTGTGGCAACCAGTTGTTGTAGTGCGCGTTGTGCTTGGGCGAGCGCGCCGCGATTGACGGCTAGCGACACGGTCTGTGGCTCGACCAAGAAGAGTAGCTCGGTCCGGTATTGGCCCGATGTCTTCGTGTTGCCGGTTGGCAACAAGGATAGCCGTTGCTGTCCAGCGATGTCTGGGCTCGGGAGAGGCGCGATGGTGAGCTGTAGGTTCTTGGCCTCGAGCGCCGAGCCGAGCTGTCGATCCTTCGACAGCGCCGTCAGCTCCGGAGCGAGCCCGAGCAGTGCTGCTCGCTGATCGATGGAGAGACGGAGCGCTGTGCTGGGCTGCCCGTCGCAGCTGAGCTGACCAAGGACGCTGCTGCCGACAGCGCCAGCGAGGCTTCGAGCGGCTTTGATGATACGCGAGGCGGTCGTCTCGTCCACGCTCAGCTGGGCGAGCTTCTTCTGTGACAAGGCCTTGCCCAGAAGTTGGCGCTGTGTAGCGGTCGTTGCGATCACCCAACCGGCGGCTGCATCCTCATGCAAGCCGCCGATTGGTTGCAGTTTCGTCGCCGGCGCGTCAGTCGCTTTGGCAGGTGTTGTTTCGAGCTTTGCGCGCAGGACGACAGCGCTGCTCTGTAGGCTCAGTCGCGCCTCGAGCTGTTGTATGCGTCCGTGCTCATCGCGGAACGCTGCGCCGAGCGTCGACCACCAGTTGCGTAGGGCGGTTGGCAGGCGGGCACGAGCGCGATCCAGTACCGGGGCGGCCAGCTTGTCCCATTGCGTCCTCGAAACGCTGTCGAGCGACAAATGCGCATCGCCCTTTGGTGGCATGCGACGTGCCAGCGAGCGGACGAGGTAGGGCCCCAGTTGCTGCAAGGCCGCGTCGCTGTTGCCAGCCAACACGTGGCTATCGAGCACTGCGAGTCGAAGGCCTCCCCGTGCTTTTGCGGGGCGCAACGAGACCAGCGCAGGCTGGGCCCCGTGCGCAACGAAAGGAGCATCTTGCCCGCCAGTCAGCGTGTCGATGAATCGCTTCGGCTTGTCGAGCGGCACCGCGGCCGCGGTCAACAGTGTGTCGTCCTGCGCTGCCAGCACCAAGAGCCACGGCGCCCTGGTGACGATGCGCTCAGCCGCTGTTGCCTCCGCGATACCCAACACGGGCGCGAGGGCGACAGCGGCCTGAGACGGCAGCGCCAGTACGCCCACACCAGCCAGCGCGCGCATTTGCCGCCAGCTCTGGTGTGGTTGGCTCAGTACCAGCTCGGCGAGCAGTCCCTTGGGTCGGGGTGGCTCAGGGGGTGACTGCTCGAGAGGCTTGTCACCACAGCCGTCGCAGCTCGCCAGTGCGAGCGCCAGCAGCGCCACGACCGTTCGCCGGCAGCGGGCTGACCCATTCATCGCTCTTGGTGCTGTTGCTCAGCGGACGAGCATCGCCCCGCCGGCCGAAGCCAGGAGGACAAGCAGTGCAATACACAGAAGCGCCGGACCAACGGTCGTTGGCGAGTTCTCGCGATCGGTCGCTCGGGTGAACGCCGAGACGAGCAGGGCCAAGAAACCCGATGCCGCCGCGCACATTCCAGAGGTCCCGAGGAAGCGACGTACGTCCCGATCATCAATGTCGAACGCGCCGAGGATGAAGGCGTACAGAATGACGAACACAAAGCAGCCCACCGCGATCGTCAGCGGGATCTGTGCTTTGATTTTGGCAACCATTCCCTCAGAAGGCTCGCCGCCTACCACACCACCCATCTGTTGTGATGGTGGCTGCATGTAGCCCTGCTGCGGTTGTCCTGGTTGTCCTGGCGGTTGTGGTTGTGCCATCGATGTCTTCCTCCTGCGGCCGCCACCCTAGCAGCGTGCGGCGAAAAATAGCTACTCCCCTGGCCGAACCGCCGCCATCTGCCAGCTCGCCACGCTCTTTTTCGGCACGCTGCGGGTCCAGCTGTCGATCAGCACCACCCCACAGGGGCTTCATTGAGCTTTGCGGTGGCCGGCCAGCCAGAGCTGCATGGCCCGATCACGGTCCGCCGGGTGGTCATCGAGAAAAGCGCGGAAGCACTCGTGGCTGATGATCACCTCGCAGCAGCCTTCTGCCAGCAAACGCGCCTGGCAGCCAAGTCGCGAGCCGGGTCCTCTTTCGCGCGCCGCCAGCTCCAGCATTTCACGCTCCGCAGCGGTGGCTTCCGAGAGCAGTTGTTCGCCTGTCAGGACCTTCACATGGCATGCTGAGCAAGCGCATACCCCCCCGCAACGCGTGGCAGCGGGGGCGTCGATTTGTCGCGCCGCTTCGAGGATGGTGGTGCCGACCGCCACGTCGACTTCGAGTCCCACGTTGACGAAGCGTACTTTGGGCATGGCTCAAATCACCCTACTCAGTCCGAGACCGGCCGTCGCGCTGTGTCGCGCGCCGCGTCCTGAGTTGCCGAATCGCCGCAGCGCGCTCGTGGCGGCTGGCTCGGCAAGGGCCGGGTGCGTATCAGCTCGCCGTCTTGCCATTCGAGGGCGGCGATCTCTGCATCACCGTAGATGTCCATGTAGGTGCGCCAGACGCCTTCGCAGACGTCAGCGCACACGCATCGACGGCATGGCTCGAGCTTGTGTTTCAGATCGAAGCGCTTGCGGTCTTGCCAGTTGAAACGCGCCCGACCTCCTTCGACGCCGGCCACCCCGTGGTCGCCTCCCTCACTGCGGATCGAGCAGTCTGTGGACATGTCGCGGTACACATCGCCCATGGTGGCGCGCAGCAAGTTGCGACTGTTGAGCAGCTCGCGAGGCAGTACACACATAGGAAAACCGCCGAAGGTGAAGACTTTCTTGAAATGATAAGCGTTGAGCAGGATGCCTTTGTTCAGCACAGCGACGACTTCGCTCAGCGTGGGCGTCAGATCGGTATTGGCTTCGGCATGGCCTTCGGGGCGCACGAAGTTCACGCGCATGTCGTCGAGCCCGAGCTCTTCGAAGAAGAAACGCATCATCTTGGGCAGTCGCCGGTAGTTCCAGCCGTTGAGCACCACGTTGACGCTGACCCCGTCGCGCAAGGCCCCGCGCGCCCGCTGGGCCAGCAACAGCTCGATGGCCCGGCACTTCTTCTCGAAAGCTCCAGGCACGTCCGACAGCTTGTCCTCGAGCGCTGCGGTGTGCCCGTGCATGGAGATCGTCACGCGGGTCAGCCCTGCCGCGACGAGTTTGTCGACGAAGGCAGGGCGTCGCATCATCAAGGCGTTGGTGGCGATCGTGATGCGCGAATAACCGAGCTGCGCAGCGTAGGCGACCGACTCGACGATCTTTGGGTAGATGGTCGGCTCACCGCCCAAAAAGCCGACTGACAGATGGCCCAGCGCCCGCCAGCGCTCCAGCTCCTGCTTCATTTCCTCGAACGGCATGAAAGCGGTCTGTTCTTTGCTCGGCATGCCATCCAAACAAAAGACGCACTTGGTGTTGCAGGCTTTGCCGATGTTGATTTCGACGTTCTTGCGTGAGTCCCGAATTGAGCTGTCCACTAGTTGCTTGCTCACGTCAGCTCCCGCACAGGCCGCAGCGCATCTGTCGGATACAGTTCATCGTAGCGGTCGAAGACGCCCATGCAAACGCCGCGCAGGCTGCAGTCCTGGCACTCGGCTGCGTGCACCCGTTTTCGATCCGGGCTCCAAGTGTAAATTGCGTCGAGCACCACTTTGCCCGGTGCGGCCACCCACTCCACTGTGACCCGCGGATCCCAGTGCAGGTCGTTCGACAGCATGGTGTGGGGGCCGAGCAAGCACATCGGTGTGCCGAAGAAGCGCAGGATAGCGTCCGGTGCTCGTTCCGGCAGACTCGGCAGCACCTCGCCGAGTTTCTGTAGCGGGACTACGAGCTCTGGGTAGTTGTCCAGCCCATAGCCCTCGGGCGTCATGTTGGAAACGACGATGAGGGAAGCGCCGAGCTCACCGGCCAGAGCGACCGTGTCGCCTAGGACATCGATGTTCTGCCGCGTTACGACGGTGTTGACGTAGATGCCCACCGGCGCGTCCGAGCTGCGCGCTAGCTCCATGGCCCGGGTCACTTCGACAAATGAGCCCTGGCGCGCCACTGCCTGGTCGTGGACGAGGGCGTTTGGACCGTGCAGCGAGAACAGGATCTCGTCCAAGTGAGGTAGCGCTTGCTCGGCAAAATCCTCCCGAGACAACATCGTGCCGATGGTCCCCACGGATGTGCGCAAGCCGAGTCGTTTGGCCAGTCGCACGACGTCTACGAAGCGGTGGTGAATCGTGGGCTCGCCACCGGTGAGGTGCAGCGATCGCACGCCGCGTTCGATGTGAATTCGAAGCACCCGGGTGACCCGGCCGTAGGACACCGGATAGCGCCGGAACTGCTTCATGCGGTGGCCTTCGGAGCAGAACGGACAGCGCGTCGGACACGTGTAGCTCAAGTGCAGCTCCAGTCTCTCGAGCCGCTGGCCATCGGGGCCAATCCAGGGCGTAGCAGTCGATTCGCTGGTGACCGCTGGCGCTTGGTCGACAGATGGCTCCGACCCTGCACTGACGTGGCCCTGCTGTTTCGCCGAAGGGGGGCAGTGCTCGTCGGCGTAAAGCGAGCGGCAGAAAGCTGACAGCAAGTCGTCGACCGCTTGGGTCGATCGTCGAGCCTCGGGGGGCAAGCAATCCTCGAGCAATGCGTCGACGGTTGCGGCTTTTTTTCGGAGCGTGGCGAGCGTAGGGGGCGTGTCGAGGTCGCTGATACGGGTGCGCTCGAGCAAGGCTTCGCAAGGGCCGAGCATGCCGGCGTTGCTGGGGTGAATGCTGCCGTCGCTATCTACGACGACCGCGGTGTTGACGAAGGCTTGGGGCGCCCAGGTGAACAAGTTGCGAACATGCAAGTGCTCTGCACGGGCCCAGTGCTGTTTGATGATGGTGGCGATCGCTTCGAAGCCGCGTTCGAGGTCGGCGAGTTGTTGGTCTGTCCATCGCAAGTAGTAGCCGGGCAAGAAGTTGAACTGGCGGAAGCCCAAGTCCAGCAGATGCCGGAAGTTGGCCTCAGCCTGGCTCGCCGCAGCAGGCGCGATGGTTTGGGTCAGCACGACCCGAGGGCCAGCGACTAACTGCTCACGCAAACCCATGATGTGATCGTAGACGTCCGCGACATTGGGTTGTGGGCGCCGGTAGCGCCGTTGATCAGCGGGCCGCCCATCGAGTGAGAGGTTGAGCACTGCCTTGTCGTGGTGGCGCAGGTAATCGAGCCACTCGGGCGTCAAGCCGAGACCATTGGTCGACAGGAAGACACGATTGATCTCGCGTCGATCGCGTGCCGCCTCGAAGGCAGCTCGAACGACATTTGGACAGAGCATGGGCTCACCGCCGAACAGCTTGATGTCTCCACCACCGTAGCGTTGGGCGAACAGCTCTACTGCGCGACGGGCTTGTTCAATCGTGAGGGAAGGGAAGCCGTCTTTGACGGTCCCGCAGTAACTGCAGCGCAAATTGCACTGCCGCGTGACGGTGAGGATGAGGCCCTGCACCCGCTACTTCCGTTGGTGGATTACTTCCCTTGGTGGGTTTGCTTCCCGTGCTAGCGCCGAGACGGCTCTCATAGGTCTACGCCTCGTAGGGTACGAGGGCCAGCCGCTTCATCCATCTACCACTGGCCGTGCGAACCGTGCGAGCCGTGCGAGCCGTGCGAGCCGTGCGAGCCGTGCGAGCCGTGCGAGCCGTGCGAGCCATGCGAGCCATGCGAGCCATGCGAGCCGTGCGAGCCGTGAGAGGCATGTGAGGAATGTGCCGCAAAACCACCTTCCTTGCCGAGGACGCCGTCGAGCATGCGATCGGCTCGCGCCATCAGATCAGCGGCCCCGTCGGGCTCGCTGGCCTGTCGCTTCTCATCCGCCTGCATGAAGTCGGCTGGCTCCCGCGTTCGTGACGGTAGTTTGCTCGATCCTTGGCCTTCGTCTTTTTTATTGTCTGCCACGGCTGCCCTATTTCACGCACCCCGACCCAAGCTCTCGCGGACGTGTCAACGTCCACCGTCGGAAGATCTTCTCGATTTGCCCATCCGAATCGTCAGCCAGCCGCTCGAACAGCAGCGTGGCGATCGTCATGTACTCTTGGCACTTTGGAGAGGTGGGACGCTGACCAAACAGATCGCCTCCCTCCATGTAGTTGTGGACGGGACACACGCCGCAAAACGGCACGTTGAAACAAGTCTCACAACCAGGCAACGCGTCCTGCAACGAGGCCACAGCCAACGCACGCACCGTTGGGTGCGCGATCATCTGTGGGAAGCTGGTCGCGCCAACCTCACCGATTTCGAACATGTTGTTGCCCATCGCCGAAACCATCCTGGCCTCGTCGCAAGTAAAGAGCTTGCCATCGTAATTGTATGCGACCTGGCCGATGGCGGCACCACAAGGTGAGCGAATGTCGACAAAGTTGGGATCGTCGGGGGTTAGCATCTTGGTCAAAAACGTGGCCGCCGTGCCTTCGACAATCTCGGTTCCTTGCTTGTTCAACTCGATGATGTAGTCTAGCGTTTTTGCGTAAAAGTCCAAATATTCCGATGGCGTATAGCCAATTCGCTTCCAGGTGTCGACCGCGAACCCAAAGGGGTTCAGGGGGCGCAGATGGATGGTCTTGAGGCCCATGTCGACGTAGAGGTCGACCACCTCCTCGGCGAAGTCGAAAGTGGCTCGAGAAGTGGTCATGAGCGCGTCGACGTGCCACATCTGCGGGTCTCGGCCCTTTTCGACGTAGCGTCGGTTGAAGGTGTCGATCCACTCGCGAACGGTGGCGTAGGCGTTGTGGTTGGCCTTCCAACTGCGATTGGCGTTGTGAAGTTGCTCGGGGCCGTCGAGGCTCGTGCAGACCAGGACTTCGTTGTCGATCAGCCAGTCAGCGATCTCATCGGTCATGGTCGTCATGTTGGTCACGACCGAGTGCATGAGCCGCTTGTTCTCATGCCGGTTCTTCTCCCGGCTGTACTCCACCATCAGCTTCAAGACCGGCATGTTCAGGGTGGGCTCGCCCCCTTGGTACTCGAAGTTGATGAAGTCCGAAGAGCTCTGCATGGCATGGTCGACCACCTTCTTGGCGGTTTCGAGGCTCATGTCGGTATCGACCCGATCCATGGTCGTGCGCGAGGCATGACAGTACTTGCACGTCTGGTTGCAGCGCAGCGTGGTGATGACGATGTGCAAATGGGGCCCTTGGGCCATGAAGCTCTTCTTGCGTCGCACCCGAGAGGCGAGCTCGTGAATGTCGAGGCCTTCGCGCAAGAAACCCTTCTCGCAGAGTTCCTCGTGTTTGGAGTGCTCCGGCCCGATGCGACCTGCCAGCAAGTCCTCCAGCTCTTCTTCCGACAAGAAAATCCACTGGCCGGCGTCGTTGGTGAGCAACTTGCGACCTGCCACATCGCCAAAACGGAAGAAGCCCAGCTTGTCCTCGACCAGAGGTAGACGTCGTAGCTTGACCGTTCGTTTCGCCATCAAGCTAGCCTCGTGCGCGAATTACGGTCTGGTGCAGGGCATGATTGCACAGCTCATCGGCCAGAACGTCGGCTAGTTCTTCATCGGGATCGGAGATGGTCACCACCACGTCATCGGCGGTCAGGCTCACCTCGAATTGCGCCAAGGCGTCGAAGGCCTTCACCGCGGCCCTCACCGCCTCGGGCTCGTACAGCGAACGAGAGAACCGCAATTGCTCAGACATGCTCCTCCGCTGCGTCGTCGGCGCCGGAGCCGTCCTTGGCAGACTTGGCCGGTTGTTCTTGAGCCGGTTGTTCTTTGTCCGGTTGTTCTTCGTCCGGTTGTTCTTGGGCGGTTTCCCAGGGAACTTGGATCTCGAGCGGATCTTCCTCTAGCTCCTCGGCGTCGAGCTCTGCCAACAGATCGGCGATGGTCGAGTCGGGTTCATCGGCGAAGAATGCGCGGGTGATGTAGGTCTCGCGGATTCGGGCCGTGGCGCGACCGATGCGCAAGCGCAACAACTGGTTGAGCAGCTCGTTGGCGAACTCACCACCGAGTGCCTCGAGCTCTGCCTCGGGCTTCGGCGTGCGGGTTCGTAGGCGCACCTTCACCACAGCATCGGCCGGGCGGGAAAGAAAGACATAGCAGCGGTCGATGAACAAGTACGCCGCGCCGTAGATTGCATCACGAGGATAAAGCTCCTCGTCCAGATCGAACACCACCTCTCGCTCAGTGAGCTCAAAGCTGAAGTCGACTGTTTCCTCAGCAGCTGCCTCGCTCATGCGAGGATCTCGCGGGGACCATAGCGGCGAACCCGCGTCGAATGGGTGAGGAGCTGAGGTGCTGTCGGCACGGGGCCGGCTGTCTGTTCGCTGCGCCTCACCCAGGCGGCGACCGTCTTGACGACGCGACCGATGTCCTCGTGAGTTTGCTGTTGGCCGTCGCCGTCGTTCATCAAGAACATGTCGAGCTTGTCGGTGTAGGCCAAGCCGCGCGGCACGCCTTGGCGGCGGCACAAGTGGACTTGCGCTTGCCGTCCTTCCTGATGACGTAGCGTGAGCACAGCAGCGCCACGTTTGACCTCGGAGATCGATGCAACGCGCCAACCCAGGCCGACCTCCATGTCGGCAGAGAAGGGGGCAACGAGCGACCACGGGGAGTTGTCCTCGGCCGGCTGCGGCTCGTCGGCGTCGAGCGTGGTGAGACTGTCGTGGGCGACGTCAACGGCTAGCGGCACTGAGAGAACAACTCCACCAGCTGCCAAGCATTTCAAGAGACCTCGTCGTTGCATTTCATTCCCTCTGCCCGTACCGCTCGGGTGCGCTCCCTCACGGCTCAGGCCATTGCCCAATCGCGGCTCAGCCCGACACGCGGGCTCGAAGTTTGACCAACGTAGAGAATATAGCGGTAATCCTGGAATAGGGAAGCCTGGAATAGGGCTCGAAGCCTGACTGGGAGCTCGCTTCTGGGCGTGAATCGGAGTGGTGTGCTCAAAGCACACGCAAGCGCGCGCGGGCACGCTGCTCCTCGCTGGGCTGCTCGCTGAGCGAGCGCCGTCCTCGCCGCGCCAGCAGTCGCTCGACCAGCTCCGCGCTGGGCTCGCTACCGAGCACTTCGCGCACGACGGCTATCGGGTCGTCGAATACGGGCGCCAGCTCGCGCTCGTCGTAGTGCTTGGCCATCGAGAACAGGCCAGCACAAATCGGGTCGAAATTGCAGGCCTGACAGGTTTCAGCTTTGCCATGTAGGAATTCCTGTTGCCGGACGAATCCTTTGCCATCGAGAAAGACGATGCAGCGCTCCTCTTCCTTGATGATCTTGCGCGTCTCGGTCGAAGCCCAGGCGAAACGGGGCATGACGCAGAGCGGCACGCGCTCGGCGCGGAAGCTACGCCCAGAGCGATGCAAGAAATCCATCGCCAGCTCGAGCGAGCCCTGCATCTCATGAAGGCGGGCGACGCAGTCGGGAAACTGCTCGGTCCGGTTTCCGTTGGGGTCGATGTTGTTCCACACGAAGTGGCGCAAGAAACCGAAGCGCTCGCACAACCACGTTACGGTTTGGTGCAAGTGGTCGGCGTTGTAGGTGTTGATGACCGTGTTGATGTCGCAGCTGATACCCATTTGCTCCACGAGCTCCAAACAGGCCACCAGCGCGTCCCAAGCGCCGGGGTACATGGTGATGAAGTCGTGTACTTCGCGCCGGTGGCTGTGGATGGACAGATGCAAGTGGCGCAGCCCAGCGTCCACGCAGCGCTGGAAGAACGCTGGTTGGGCGAGACGTTGGCCATTGGAGATCATGCGGCTGTGGAGTCCTTGGGCCGCCGCGTAGCCGAGCGCTTCAAACAACAGGGGCGAGCTCGCCGGCTCGCCACCGGTCAGAATCACTCCGTCGTAGCCGAGCTCGACCAAACGGTCGATCTCGCGTCGCATCTCGTCGGCATCGAGCTCTGTGCCCGTGGGCGGATTGCTGCAGAAGCGGCAGGCTTGCAAACAACCGCGCGTCAACTGCAGATAGCCTAGATTCGCCATAGCCTAGTCCTCGTTTGCTACAGCGCTGCCCTCAGGGAAGAGTTTGAATCTGGGCTCAGCAGGCAGCTGTCCACTTCGCCAAGCCTCGGTGAAGTCCCCAGCCCAGGCCGCGTCATGCAGCACCGCGCTGATACCGATCTGCAGGGGCGTATCTGACCCACGCGTGGCAGCAATCTCCTCGAGCCGGGCCAGTCCTCTCAGCGTTGCTGCAAACGCTCCCGGTCGGCCAACGTGCGCATCGTGGCGGGCAGCGTCAGGTCCGTACAGCGTCGCGTCGATTCTGCTGAGCCCCGACATTTCGAACAAGTCGGCGTCGCTGTAACGGTCGAGCACGCTGGCGTCGCTGGCTACCTCGACATGGTTGAACAGCAAGCAGGCCTCACGGATCAGCGAGGGCGCTGCTGGATGCCACAGACTCCCGCTAGAGGCGATCTGCAACCGCTTCGTGCTGATCTGCGCGGCGCGCACCAGGTTCAGTCGCACGCTGCGGGTCGATTCCACCGGGGCCCCGGGTTCGCTGTCACGACAAGCCTCACATGCGACTGGGCTGGGGCCGCCAAAACTCACCTGAGCAGCCTCCTGGTTGCCTTCGCTGCTCGGCCCGCCGAGCGAAGCGAGCTCCCGCAGCGAAAACGGTTCCATCGAGCCAGCTGCCAGACCAGAGCATCGAGGCGGTCCTGGACAGCCGGGGCACTGCCTTCGGCGTGGCTGCTGCAGCTGCTCGAGCGCCCCGCTCCAGCTCTCGTCCGCTGGTACGATCCATTCAACAGCCCCATCGGGCAGCTGGTGATGCGTCAGCTGCCCGATAGCGCACACTGGAAAACCGTGCAGGATCAGCTGGCCGCCGCCTCGCGCAGCCGCCACCGATGCCTCGCCGAGCGATTGCTCGAGTTGGCTCAGCCGCGGGGCCAACATGTGCAGCTCGGCGGCGGCTGGGCCGCGGGGCAGAAGCTGACGCAGATGCACTGTTTCCACGCCCAGATGTGCGCACAGCTTCACCAATTCGCCCAGGTACGGCAAAGTCGGACGAGTCACCACCGCATCCACTTCGACGCCGAGCCCAGCGGCCGAGCAGAGCCGCAGCGCCCGGATGGCCCGGCGTGCGGCGCCGGTTTGGCCAACCAACCAATCATGGGCGTCGGCGCGGGCGCAGTGAAGGCTGATGCGGACCCTCGTCAGTCCCAGTTGACGCGGACCCTCCTCAGGACACAACAGCGGCTGGAGTGCCGCTTGGTCTGACAAGGCAAGCCCATCGGTGCACAATCCCAACGATTGGCTGGTGGCGGTCCGCATTCCCGCGACGAGCTGAGGCAGGTCGGCGCGCAAAGTTGGCTCGCCACCCACGAGCCAAATCGCCGGCTGGTGGTCATCGTCGCGAGCACGCGCGATCAGTTGCGCGGCGCTGGGGTCGTCTGGCCTCGGCTCGATCACAAGCTCGTCGAGCTTGCTGTTGCCACGCGTGCGCGCTGTCACGACGAGCCGTAGCTCGCGCTGCGCCGAGGACAACGAGGTCGTAACGGGGTCATTGCCCAGCATCATCCGACTCCTCGGACCGCTGCTCTGGTTCGACTTGCTGTGGCCGATGCCTGTCTGGCTGAGCTTCAGCAAAGAGCGCGAGTGGATCGGGTGGTGGCTCGGGCGCCTCCGGAAAGCCGGGTAGGCTTGCCGCAACCGGTTCGCTGCGGCGCCCATCGGCGAGTCGCAGTCCTCGTTTGCCGACTTGGCTGAGCGCCACCAGCTCGCGCTCAGCCCTGCCACTCGTGGTGGTCAGCGGCTCGAGCTGTGCCAGACCTTGGTCGCGGGCCATGTTGATGTGGACACCTTCGCAATGCTCGGTCACCGCGCAATCCGCGCATCGAACCGACTTGGCGCGGTAGTGCTGAGCGATGTGATATTGCCCCAACGCCCGGATGTCGAGCCGACCACTCTGATCATCGAACAGTGCTGCGTCGAGGATCATGCGCGAGGTGGTGGGTGTCGTTCCGACTGCCATGCAGATGGGCAGACCACTGCAGCGGATGGGCAAATCGAGCTGCTCGAAAAAACGCCGTGGCTGGCGCACGTCCTGCTTTCGTGCGTCCACGAGCTCCCGATGGCTCGGTTGCCGAAGCCAGAGTTGGTCGAGGCTCGCAGACAACGTCTCCCGATGCTGTAGAAGCCATGGCGCTGTTCGAAGATTGAGCTCGATGTCGATCTCGAGCCCGGGTGGGAGCTCTTGGCCGAGCCACGCGTCGAGCTGGGCAGCATCGCGGGCAACCAGCACCTTGATGGGCGGTTGCCTGGGCGCGTCGTCGAGCGACTCCGCTGAGCTCACCAATGCGTAGAGTGGCGTCTGCGCTGCGCTAGGCGCGATGCGGGCGAGCTCTGCGAAGTTGGCTGCTCGGACGCCGAGGAGCTGACAGCCGAAGGGCAGCCGGGGCGCCGACGTGGGCGGGCTGCCGACCCACCAGACCTGCCATTGGTCTTCACGCTGGGCCGCGATGACCCGATCCATGGTCGTACAAAACGGCTCGATGAAACAATGTCGACATCGTTCAGGGGTGCGGCAATCGAGCGGTTCCGCTGTGTCGAGATAGCGCCGGATTGGGAAGCGCCTACCGTTGATCTCGTCGAGGATCTTGCTCGGATCCTGGATGAGCTCCTCCATGCCCTCGAGATAGGAGACTGGAAAGCGGTTTGTCCACACCACGACGCGCGGATGGCGGTTGAGGGCAAACACCCTTTGAAGTCGGGGTAAGTGTTCACGCACATCGTAGAAGAGCTCGCTGCGATTCTCGAAGGCGGCCGCTTGCGGGATGATGTGCAACAGGTCGAACTCACTCACCCCCAAGTCGATGCACAGCTCGACGATCTTGTCGACGGTGGCAACGTTCTGCTTGTTGATGACAATGTCGACGTTGACGATCAAACGCGGCTCGCGCAGCGCCCGCACCAAGCCCTTGAGCAAGCGCTTGAACGAGCCTGGTGTGCGGGTGAGACGGTCGTGCAGGTCTGCGGTGTGGCCGTGCAGGCTGAAGGTGATTTCCCCCAATCCGGCTTGCACACTGGCCTCGAAGAAGGCGCGGTCAGCGAATTTGCTTCCGTTGCTGACCACCTGAACCCGCTCATAGCCCGCTCGTTGGGCGTAGCGCACGAACTCATGGAACGCCGGGTGTAGGGTGGGCTCGCCCCCGGACAAGATGATCCGCTCTGCGCCCTGTCGGCGCCCCTCGTCGATATCGGCCTCGACGGTTTGCTCGTCGAAGTAAATCCCGCGCGGCGTGTCCGCATCGAGACAGAAGACACAGCTGCTGTTGCAGGCCGTCAGGAGTCGTACCCAGTGCTTGCGCACGCTCGGAAGATAGCATGCTCGCTGCTGCTGTCCTGCCTGGCCCCGCGGGGCCCAAAGCCAGGAGTCATACTCGAATCATTTGCATCGCCTCCGCAGAGTTTGCGGTCAGCGCTGCTGTGGGCCTTTGCGGCCTGTGGGCTCGTCGCCCCTGTCAGTCAATGCCTCTGTTCGCGGCAAAGTCGCCCAACGCTCGAAGACGCCGTCGTAGGCGCCGCCTAGACGAACCGCGCAATCAAAGCAAATGGCCACTTGCTTCGTAAGGAAACCGCGGCTGGTAGTGGCGGAAAAACACGCACCGCAGGCGGCACAAAGGACTTCGTCGGCTTCGTCTTTTGGGCTCACGACACACTCCCCGTCCCGACTTGGCATAGGGGGATCGCAAAGTGTGTGCCGTGCTGGCGGAGCTGTTGGTCCTCATGACTTCTTGGGGGGTAGCGGGGGCTTTCTTCGCACGGGCGTGCTGCGTTCGCCTTCCCCCACCGGCTCGTCTGTGGTCGCCAGATATCCCGTTTCGGCTTCTACGTCGTACTGGAAGAAGATCGGCTTCTCGTTGCGCAACAAGTCGACAGCGCTGGCGAGCTGATCATAGCGGTAACTGACCATGTACAGCCGCGAGCCGTCGTCATTCTCGGTGCGAGAATTGGGCGGCACTGGTGCCTCTGGCCTGTAGAAGCGAAAATAGATGGCGACCTCTGCTTCGCTCTCACCGGGCTTGGGGCGGCCGTGGATGGTGGCTGCTGGTCTCATGGTCGGCTCGCGTTCAGCCTCGCCAGCGATGAGACTCACGGCGTAGGAGGCGAGCTCGTATCTTTCGATCGGCATGTGAAATCCTTAGTACAGCTCCCCGTGAGAAAGTACCCACCTCGGCAGCTCCGAACGACGAAGGCTTCGTTGCGAACAACCTGGACCGCGTACCAAGCGCGTTCTGCTGCCAGCGCGATCAGCCCGTATGAGCTGTTGGAAACCCGCGCTCGCCGGAATAATGTCGCGTTGCGCTCGCAGCTCGTTCAGGACCGACATGAATCCGACATTTGAAAAGAAGCCCCCACCTGAGAGTAGTTCTGCACAGACGGTGGTGGTGGCCATGGGCGGCCACGCCTTCATGCAACGTGGTGAAACCGGGACCTACGAAGAAACGAGCCGAAACGCTCGCAACATTTGCAGCCAGCTCATGACGCTGGTGGAGCGCGGCTACAACATCGTCATCACCCACGGCAACGGTCCCCAAGTGGGCAACGCGCTTCGACGCACCGAGCTGACCCGTGACAAGGTCCCGCCGATGCCCCTCGACGTGCTCGTTGCCGAGACCGAGGGTAGCCTGGGCTACTTCCTGCAGCGCGCCCTCCTCAACGAGCTACGCTTGCGCAACTTGAAGCGGTACGTCGTGACCGTGGTGACGCAGGTGATGGTCGATCACCACGATCCCGCGTTTACCAACCCCACCAAGCCGGTGGGCCCCTTCCTCAAGAAGAAGCAAGCCGAACGGCGCCGCGCAGAGTACGGCTGGGTCATCGGTGAAGATCGTGCCCGCGGCGGATGGCGCCGCCTGGTTCCGTCCCCACGACCCGTCAAGGTCATCCAACGGGACATGGTGCGCGAAGCTGCGGCCGCCGGCCACATCGTCATCGCGGCAGGCGGCGGAGGCATCCCTGTGACCAAGGCGGCCTCCCACGACTACGTTGGCATCGAAGCAGTCATCGACAAGGACCTCACTTCGAGCGTGCTCGCTACGGACGTGGGGGCAGATTTGCTCATTATTTTGACGGCTGTTGACGCGGCGTACCTCAATTTTGGCGAGCCAGACGCCGTCCGACTCGGTGCGGTCACCCTCGCCGAGTGCGAGCGCTACATCCGTGAAGGCCAGTTTCCAGCGGGATCCATGGGGCCCAAAGTAGAAGCGATCTTCGGTTTCCTGCAGCGCGGCGGACGGCGCGGCCTCATCACCAGCGCGGCGAATCTGCTCGAGGCGCTCGACGGCAAAGCCGGTACCCACTTCGTCGGACGCATCTGAGCGGTCAGGTCTCTTCCATCCGTCTTTGATGCGCGTTGGGTTGGGCCACCAGCCCGTGGCCGTGCCATGCTGCTGCTGGCGTGGTTGACGGATCGACCCGAGGAGATGTGCGATGAAGCGATGGGGAGTATTGGCGGGGATATTGTTGGTTTGCGCGCTGGGTTGCTCGAAGAAGGCGGGTGATTCCTGTAAGGGCGACAAGTTGGTCTGCGCCGACAAGAAGACCGCGCTCAGCTGCCACGATGGGAAATATGTGGCTGTTGCTTGCAAGGGCGCCAAAGGCTGCAAGAAGAAGAAGGGCGAGATCCGCTGTGACGTTTCCGCCAACGAGGATGGCGACGAATGCACCGCCAACCTCTCCAACAAGGGTGACTGCTCACCCGATGGCAAGTCTTGGGTTGTCTGCCACAAGGGCAAATTCCGGGTCCTTCCCTGCCGCGGTCCGAAGGCCTGCAAGAGCCGCACTTGCGATACGACCATGGGCAACGAGGGCGACCAGTGCCGCCGAAACGACAGCTACGCTTGCAGTCCTGACAAGAAGCGCCAGGTCGTGTGCAAGGTCCCGGAGGGTGCTGATGTCGGCAAGGTCGAGCTAGCCAGAACCTGCCGCGGGCCCAAGGCGTGCACGATTGATGGTGACAACATCAACTGCGATCTGTCGGTCGCCAAGGTCGGCGACAAGTGCAAGGGCACGGGCGCTGCTTGCAGCGAAGACCACAAGGCGATGCTCAAGTGCGCCGACGCCAAGATGGCGGTGGATGTGCCATGTCGCGGGGAGAATGGTTGCCGCGTTGACGGAACCAAGATTCGCTGCGACCGCTCACAAGCAGAGGTCGGCGACCCGTGCACCTCGGGCGGGGCGTGCAGCGTCGACCGCCGCAAGCTGCTGACCTGCAGAGATGGCAAGTTCGTGGTTCGACGCAACTGCTATCGGTCATGCAAGTCCCAAGGAACCCGCGTCGTCTGCCGCTGAGCTAGCAACAAAACGAGC
>CAZRGL010000025.1:0-14078 GCA_964599485.1 uncultured Polyangiaceae bacterium | reverse complement strand
GGGTGGGGGTCCAAAAAACCCGAGCAACAAACGGCTGGGGGGCGGGCCGTGAAGGCCCGCCCCTGAGTTGCGCGTTTGCTTCCTACTCGACGTCGATACGGACGTGAACGTCGACCGCTTGCTTGCCTGCGCCGCGCACCTGGATGGTGTGGTCGCCAGTCCAGCCATCCTGGGCGTAGAGCTTCAACTCACCGACGCCAAAGTCGTCATCGCCAGCAAAGCCGTCTTCCTCGTAGAAGTGTGAGAACAAGCAGATCTTCTGGTCCTCCTCGACCGGCACATGGTGCACGTAGAAGAAGGTGGGGCTCGACGGATGCCACGTGCTGTATTTCTCCATCTCCAGGTAGCTGTTGTCAGGCATCGACCACAGATCCTCGACTAGGCCGCCGCTGTTGCAAGAGCTGACCGCGCTGTCCTTGGTCGGGTAGCGCAGCGAGATGTTGCCGTAGAACTCCATGCTTCCGCCTAGGTCGCCGCCACCGATGTGGTCGATGCCCACGAGCTGGACGCGCAGCTTGGCTTGGTTGCGGATGCACTCGCGCTCGTTGTACTCGGACGTGAAAGCCAACTGTGCGGTGGCGTTGTCGAGATAAGCGAGCTTGTAAGCGACGGGGGCGCCGGGTGACTCTTTGGTGTAGTTGCCGCCCTTCTTGATGTACTCGACGATGCCTTCGAACCCACTGACTACGCCGGTGGCGTCGGCTCCCGAGCCGCCGATGACGAAGGCGCGAATGGTCGAGGCCTTCAACGTCTCTTCGTAACTGGCGCCGATCTCGACATCGACACTCACCGCCTTGGTCACCGCTGCTTCGAGCGCCGCGGTGATCTTGGAGGCGTCTTCGTTGCTCTCGATGCTGAACAGCACGCGGCGTCCGTAGGTGATCGACTGGATGTAGAGCGGAGGATTCTCGTTGCTCACTTCCTTCTCGAGGTTCGCCAGGGTGACCGTGTCGTTGAAGAAGTCACTCGGGTGAATCGGCGTGTCGACGTCGATGGTGTAGTAGGCCTGCGTGTAGTTGACGAGGATCTTGGTGCGCTTCTCGCTCGAGTGGAAATCGAAGCTGCCAGTTACCGTGGCGGCGCCTGGCCAGTCGACGCCAGCGCCGAGTGACATGGCGATCTGCGACTCGCTGTGCACCTGGTAGATCTCGAAATCGATGGCCGCTGCGGTTGCGCCGTTCACGTCGGCGGCGAGGATGCGGTTGCGCTCTTCACGGAAAGCCGACAGCGAAGGATGCTCCATGTAACCAGTGGGCGCGGCGTTGATGTTCTCGAGTGAAATGCTGAATTTCACCGGCGCCAAGTCGACTCCGAGCGGATTGAGCACGCCGTACTGTGCGTCGGCGCCGCGAATCACCGAGCCGGGCCAGAGCGTGGCCGAGTTGGGCTGGAAAGCGACGAACTTGTCGTAGCGAGCGGTCTCGGTGAAGCGTCGGTAGGTGCAGTAGAAGTCACCGTCTTGGCCCTCTTCGGGGCAGCTGTCGTCACAGGGTACCTCGGCCTTTGGCTGCGGATCTGCGACCGGCAGGTAGTCGAGCGAGCTGAGGTAGTCGTCGATCTCCGAGACGTTCTCCGAGTTCGAGCCGGTGCGTTTGCGGCTGCTGGTGTCGTCTTGTATGCAAGCCACGAAGCTCGTCGCGGTCAGTGCGATGATTAGCCAGGAAGATCGAAAGCGCGATGTCATTGTCCGTTCCCCATCTCGTCTCCGCGGTTGAGTCCGCCTCTAGACGAAGATGCCCGCCCCTTAAGCACACTTCATGCCACATGTAGGCAAAGGTGGACGGATCTATAAGTGCCTGAAACTGCGCGGCAGCGGCCGCCAAATTCGTAGCACACTAACACCTACATGCAGGTTCAGCGGTGACATGGGTGGGATATATATCACCCATGTGGGTAACACTCGTACCAGGTAGTCAATTATGATCGACTGTCACGTGCATCTGACCGCCGACGCGTTCGACCCAGATCGCAGCTCGTTGATGGACCGTGCCAGGCGCGCCGGCGTTGCGGCCATGTTGACTGTCACCGAAGGTCCCGAGGAGCTGACTGCGGCAAGACAACTGGCCCTCGATAGCACAGCGAACCTCCCTGTCATCGCCTGCTTCGGTCTCCATCCAGATCGTTTCGCGGAAGATCTACCCCCGCCGCCACGCGAGCAAATCGACGCGCTCATCGATGCCATTCGCCGAGACGCTGATCAGCTCGGAGCGATCGGCGAAATCGGATTGGACCATTTCCGCGTTCGCTCCGCCGAGCGTCGCCAAGCCCAAGCCGCTTTGCTCGAAGAGTTGGCACAACTGGGCAAGGAGCTCGGCCTGCCTTTGAGCGTGCACGCGCGCTCGGCGGGCCGAGCCGCCATCGAGCTGCTTCGCGGTGTTGGAGCCGAGCGTGTGTTGATGCACGCGTTCGACGGGCGGGCTGCCCACGCTGTGCGCGCCATCGAGCATGGGTTCTCGTTTTCTGTCCCCCCCAGCGTGGTCCGTTCCCCGCAAAAACAGAAGCTGGTCCGGCGCTTGCCGCTCGAGTCCCTGCTACTCGAGAGTGATGCCCCGGCGCTCGGTCCAGTGGTTCGTGAGCGCAACGAGCCAGCGAACATCTCAGTGGGGCGCGACTTCATTGCCGAGGCCCACGGCGTGTCGGCCGAGCGTGTGGTCGAGCAGACCACGGCGAACGCCAGGCGCTTGTTCCCTCGGCTCGACAGTGTATTGAAAGCGACAGAGTATTGAGGGCGTCAGGGTTTCGAGGGAGGTCCAGCATTGAAAGCAACCGGGCATAGCGAAACGGCCGAAGCGATGGCTGCTATTCGCTTCCTCTTGAGCAGTGCGCCTGCAGAGGCACGGCTCATCGAGGATCCGTATGCGAGCGCCTTCGTGATGGGTCGCTACCGCCGGTTGCGGTCGCTGATACGATTCCCCCGGCTGCTCGGTGCTGTGCTCGATCTGTTCAACCCAGGCGCCATCAACTACATCGGTCTGCGCCATCGTTGTTTCGATGACGAGCTCGCCGAGGCGCTGGCGGCGGGACTGCGGACAGTGTTGTTGCTGGGGGCAGGCTTCGACACTCGCGCCCTGCGCTTTGCCGACTGGGGAGCGCGTTTCATCGAGGTCGACCATCCCAACACGCAGCAAATGAAGCGCGAGATCATGCGGAGCAATGGCTGGCATCAACGCGCCGACACGCAATTTTGTGCGGCAGATCTCGAGACGACTGCCCTGCGCGAAGTGCTGTCACGGCTGCCTGTCAGCGAGCCTGTGCTCATCATTTGGGAAGGCGTTGCCTGGTATCTACGGCAAGAAGCCGTGCGCACCAGCCTGCGCGCCCTGTCGGCGTGGGCACCACCAGGCAGCACCATCCTTTTTGACGCCATCGAAGCCGGTGTGGCTGACGGAAGCCGCCGCGATCGCATGGCGCGGGCGCAGCGCGATTATTGTGCACGTCGTGGAGAGCCAATCCGTTGGGGCATTGAGCGCGACCAGACTCAGCGCTTCGTCCACGCTTGTGGCTGGCGTGCCGACTGGTTGCTCGACGCCCACGATGTTGCAGAGCGCATTTCCGCTCGCCCCTGGTTCTCTGCGCCGCTGCCGTTTCTTTTCTTCGTTCGCTGCACGCTGCAGGAGTGACAAGCTCAAGCGGCGGCCGAGCGCTCCACCCGTGCTTGCGCCTCTGGGATCAATCGCTCGAGATCTTCTTGCAACTCGCTCAAGGCAGCAGCCGCTAGGGCGATGCGCTGGTTGGATAGCCCGCCGATTTCCGGCAGTGTCTGGACGAGCCGCTGCACGTTAGCATTTGTCCTCTGCAGCAAATCGAGCGCGTTTTGCTCGTCAGTCTTGCTGAAGAACACGGGGTTGAATCGACGCCGCAGCGAGGTGACCCCAGCGCCCTCATCGAAGACCGCTTGGTGCAGCTCGTCGACCCTGTCGGGCGGAGGATTTCGGGGCTGGTCACCAGCCCGTTCGCCCAGCGCCTTGGCAAAGTAGTCGACCGAGTCGTAGGACGGAATCACCGAAGGCTGCTCGTCGGCCGGCTCGAGCATCTGCGGCGCGTGGCGCTGCACCGTCGAGTATGAGCCTGTGAGCTTGTCGACGGTCCGACTCTTCAGGAGCAACTCCTCGCTGCAATACGCGTAGATGTCGTTGTAGCCCCATTGCTCGTAGGCGCGGCTCTTGCGAAGTTGCGAGAGCGCCTCGGCCATGTCGATCCAGGATCGCTTGAAGCGTTGGGATCGACGAAGAAGATCGATTCGTAGCGGGCTGGCGCCCTGTTGCTCCAGCTGCTCGGCCCGCTGCTCCAGACGCTGTTGGGACATCCGCTGGGTATAGTCAGCTCGGTCCCTAAACACTACCGTGTCAGAACGTGCCTGCCTCGGCCGCCGCAGCAGGGGGTATCTGACACAGTAGTGTCAATAGAAGCTGTAGCTGCCCTTGGTGTTCACACGCACACCCGGCACCACGTGGTCTTTGTTGAACCGATCGAAGCCTGTCTTGAGGTTGCGCCAGAACGCCTCGTGTTGCGGGTATTTCCGGCTGGCGATCAGCCCTTCGATGTCTCGGCTGGGAAAAATGTGGATACGGATTGGTAGGGGTGCAGCTCGGGTGATCAGCCACAGCTCCTCGATTCGCTCATCGCTCATTGCCAAGCAACCGATGGACACGCAGTCGCCGTGGACCATGATCTCTCCGCCTGGCTTGTGAGGATCACCCAAGATGCGGTCTGAGGTGTTGGGATAGCTCACCTGCATCGCCATGTGGTAGTCGCTCTTGGCTTTGAAGAAGCTGAGCCGGTAGAAGCCTTCGGGCACCTGCAGATCGCCCTCGCGCCTCTTTGGGCCGAGCTCCCCGGAGGCGTAGCAAACTTGGTAGGTCGTCACGTGGCTGAGTGCCCCGGCGGCCTTGGTCGCAGCCCACACTTCGATTCGGTTTTCTTTCTTGAAAGCGCGCAACAGCACCTGTCGCGGCGGAAACCGCACTTTGGCTGCGGCGAACAACTGCTTGACGATGGCGCGCTTTTCGCGGCGGGCTCGATCGATTCGCTCCCTACCTGTCGTGTCGCGACTACGGGAACGTTCGGGCATTGCATGGCGCACTGGTGGAATCTCCGCCTGCACCGTGGCCGAGCTCGTCACCGAAGTGCTCGAGGAAGTCTCCGATGCCGCCGTCGAGGGAGTAGGCGGTATCCCACCGGTTGCAGGGGTGGCCATCGTGTTTGCGGCGATGGCTGCGGTCGACGCGGATGGGCTTGGGGCGGTTGCCGTGCTGGGCCCGCCGCGCCCGTCGCGCAAATGGGCTCCGTCGCAGCCGAGCAAACAACACAGCACGAGCGCAAGAGAGTTCTGGGCGATGGTTCGCACCCTAAATGCTATGCCACGCCCTCAGGAGCGTCGCTACCGGGACAGCTCGGATTTCGGGGGCGGCGCTGCGGGCAAGCAGATGACGAAGGTTGTTCCTTCGCCAGGGGCAGTCTCGTAGCTGATGTTGCCGTCGTGTGCCTCGATGATTTGACGGGCGATGGGTAGCCCTAGCCCCGTGCCGTCGGCTTTCGTCGTCGTGAACGGATCGAACACGCCGATCGTTGGATCGAGCCCAGGGCCGTCGTCGCTGATGAGCAGCTCTGTGCAGCTGGCGGCGTAGCGCGCGCTCAAGCGAATGCAGCCCCCAGTGGGCATGGCCTCGATAGCGTTCTTGATGATGTTCAAGAGCACTTGTTTGAGCCGGGCGTCATCTGCCCAGATCTTCAGTGATTCGGTGGGCAGCTCACTGATGACCTCGATTTTGCTCTCTACCAAGTCAGGTTGGACGAGCAACAAAATTTGGTCGAGGAGATCACGGACGTCGAGCACATTGAAGTCGAGCTCTGGCCTGCGCGACAGCGAGCGGAACTCGTTGAGCAACCCTGATAAGCGTCGGACCTCGCTGATGGCCAGCTCGAGGCTTTCGAGCGCATCCGTGTCCCGCACGCGAAGGCGTGCCAAGCGGCGCTTGACCAGCTGGATGTGCAAGTAGAGGTTGTTGAGCGGGTTGCCGATCTCGTGGGCGAGCTTGGCCGTCGTCGTGCCGACTGCAGCCAATCGTTCGCGCTCGATGAGCTCTTGTTGCAAGCGTACCTTTTCGCTCACGTCTCGAATGACGGCCGCATATTGAGCGCCGCCCTCCGTCAACAGCTCGCTGACCGAAACCTCGATCGGAAAGACCGTGCCGTCCTTGCGCTTGCCTTGGACCATCCGAATCCTGCCCAACAGCTCGGTCTGCTCGTTACCTTCGGAAGCGCGCCCGCCGCTTTCGTACCGCTCCAGATAGCCGTCGTGCTCGCTCGCGTAGGGATCGGGCATCAGCACATTGACCTTTTGGCCGATCAACTCCTTGGCCGTGTAGCCAAACATCTCTTCTGCGGCGGCGTTGAAACGAACGATCTCGGCGGCAGCGTCGATGAACACAACGCCGTCTTGAGTCGTGTTCACCAGTTTTTCGACCTGCGCCTCTCGTTTGCGTAGGCGCTCGCGACGTGCCAGCAGGTCGGAAATGTCACGGATGACGACAAAAAAACCGCCGACTTCGCCCTGATCGTCCCGATCGGGGAAATACTCGATGTGCACGTCGCGTGGCCCAGCCTCTTGGTACTCGAGCCGTCCTTCGAAGGCTGTTCGCTTGCCTGCAAGCGCGGTCTCGATGTGGGGCGCGACAGCTGCGAACGCATCGTCCCCAATGACGTCACGGACCTTTTGCCCGTCATGCTCATCGGTCGAAGCACCGAGCCAATCACGATAGGCGGCGTTCGTAAACCGATACCGAACATCGGAATCGATGTAAGCGAGTAGGACTGGAACGGCTTCGGCGATGAGCGTTCCGGCATGGACTGCTGCTGATTGGCGAGGCATATCAAGCTACAATCGAGGCATGTTGTAGACTATTCAGCGTCCTGCTGCCGGTGCTCAAATTTCGTAAACTCGCAGGAATTGCGCACGCAGGTCGCAATTCGTGCAGCTCGCGGGCAGCTCCAGCTACCCGCTTTTGCCGGAGAAAGTCTAGCAAACCCGGCTAACGCAGGAATTGCGAAGCGTCAAAGCAAAAGGCATGGTTCATGCAACTTGGCTCGCCTATGGCTGAAACGGCCGAACAGCTTCGTGTGCTCATCGCCGACAGCGATCAAGGGACGCTGCACATCCTCGCGAGGTACTTCGAGCGCGCGGGTTATGGCGCGTATTGCGCCCAAAGTAGCGATGAGGCCTTAGAGCTGATCTCCCAAGAGCGACCTACTACACCTTCGCGGTGAAGGGCTACATGGAGAACCAGTACGCCTTCGCCACCAATGCCCGCGCTGTTCAGGAACAGATCCAGGAGAAGGTCATCGGGACTGTACCCGACTGCCGCGAGGCCGAGATCACCGCCTGCATGGATGAACCAGAGCAGCTGGTGGAGCGCGTTGCTGCCCTGCGCCGAGAGGAGGACCTGCCCTTCATCGCCACCGATCGGACCGTCCTGAACCTGCCGGGCGTGGGCAAGAGCCTGACCTTCCGCGTCATCGGCATCACGCGCTACGGCCGGCGGATCTTGGAATTCGAGCACGACGCGACGCGCCAGCACAGCCCGGTGATCGATCAAATGGGCCACGTCATCGTCATCGAATCCAAATCCATCAGCGAGTACCTGCAACAGCTCGAGCAAATGGGTGAGAACGTGGACGACTACGATGGGCTCTGGGGCTACTCCATTGGGCAAACAGAGCCACGATTCCCAATGTACGAGTACCCACAACCACCAGAGGCGACCAGCGAGGAGCTAACCCACTTCGCCATGCCAGCACCAGATCCACCACGCTCGACCCCGAGCCGTCGCCGATAACCACCGTCGAGCTCAGCGGCGGTTGCGCTACCGTCGTACGAGCTCGGCAACAGCATCGTGAACCCGGCCGTAGGCGTGCGTCAGCTGTGCCTCGTCTTCGACGCCGTCCTCAAACAGCTCGCTCGCTTCGATCGGCGTACCGATGTGTATGCGGACGGTCCAGGGCACCCACGGAACATAAGCAAAGGGTAGGGCGAGCCAGAGCCAGATTAGGAAAGCTGTCGATGGCCAGCCCAGCCGGGGGCCCAACAGCGCTAGCGCTACCGAGCCGACGGCCCCCAAGACGGTCAAGCCCCAGCGCTTCAAACCGAGCAGTCGCGGCACCAGCAGCAGCCAGGGCAAGACGAAGTGCGAGCGCCACAGCACCGGCATGGCATAGGCGGTTCCGGTGATGCCCATGGGAACGATGGGCACGCCCGTGTTGCGGGCCAGACGGAGGAAGCCTCTGCGATTGGCAAAATCAACCTCGCGCGCCTTCCAAAACGGGCGCAGTGCTTCGTGGTCGCCGCCTGGGAAGACCAGCACCGGCACGCCGCTGCGCAGCGCCTCCTCGGCGGCCTCGCGAGTCGAGGGTATGGCACCCACCTCGCGCATGAACGACGAGATGGGCCAAATGCCGAAGCCGAAGGGGTGAGCCATGCCGGTTAGCGGTCGGTCGGCGCCTACGGTGGTGAGGTAACAAGACACGAAGGTCATCACATCGGCCGCGCCGCCGCCCGAGTGGTTGGCCACCAACAAATAGGGTCGATCGAAAGGAAGTTGATCGGCGCCGTGCATGCTCGGGCGATGAACCAGCCTGGCAAAGGGCGCCAGGGCCCGCTCGACGAAGCGGACGAACCTTGCGCTGGGCCGTCCTGCTACACCAGTCGTTGCTCGTCCCGCCCACCAGTTCGGATGCACCCGTGCACTATGCCGTCGCCCGCCCATTGAGGTCCATCCCAAATGGGCTGTGCCGTGCGCATCGCAATACTCGTCCTCGTCTTGTCAGAGCCATGGCAGAACAACCTGTACTGAAAACCTGGAGCTCGCGCTGTCCGACACCGAGGTGGCAGGAGATGCGAGCGTGCATCCGTTGCCCGGACCGCTGCTCGGCTGGCTCTTGCGGCCCATCGGTCGCTGTGGTGTACAGCAGCGCTGGGCGTACGGTATTCGGGCACTGATCCACCAGGATGGGGTCCTTGCATGCACGAGAAGTCTGAGGCCATCGCGGACCTCACCAAAGAGAACGAGGCGCTTCGAGCGCAGATCGCTGAGCTAACCGAGCAGCTGCGTCAAGAGGCGGAAAAGCACGAGGAGCTCGAGCTGCGCATCGAGGAGCGGACCAAGGAGCTGCGAAAGACCGATGACGAGCTCCGCGAATCCGAAGCCAACTATCGTGAAATCTTCGATGCAGCCACAGACATGATCGTCGTGCAACACATCGAGACCGGCGAAATCGTCGACGTGAACGCAGAGACAACCAGAGCAACCGGCTACTCAATGCAAGAGCTCCTCGATATGGGTGTGGCGGGTTTCAGCCCCGAGGGACCCGAGTTTGCGCTCGAAAGAGCCATGGGCTTCATGATGAAAGCGGCCATGGGTGAGCCCCAGTTGTTCGAGTGGGGTTTCGTCGACAACCACGGTGTTTTTCGTCCAACAGAGGTCCACCTCAAACGCGTAGTCATCGGTGGGAAGCGCCGCCTGCTCGGCATCGCCCGAGACATCAGCAAGCGCAAGCGCGCCGAAGAAGAGCGGGACCAGCTTCAGAGACAGATTCAACAAGCTCAAAAGCTCGAGAGTCTCGGCGTGTTGGCCGGCGGAGTAGCCCATGACTTCAACAACTTGCTCGCCGGCATCATGGGGAACGCCGGTCTCGCCTTGATGAAGCTGCCACCCGAGTCCCCCGGACGATGCTTCATCAAGAACGTGGAGACGACAGCCGTGCGGGCAGCCGAGTTGACGAGTCAGATGTTAGCGTACTCCGGCAAGGGGGGATTCGTTGTCGAGCCCATCGTGCTGTCGAGCGTCGTCGAGGAGATGGGCCATCTTCTGGAAGCGGTTGTGTCCAAGAAGGCCAAGTTGGTGCACAACTTCGAACCCGACCTTCCGAAGTTCGAAGGAGACGCCGCTCAAATCCGACAGGTGCTGATGAATCTCATCACCAACGCCTCAGATGCCCTCGGCGATTCGAGCGGCACCATTACCATTACGACGGGACTGATGGAGGCCAGCGCTAGCGATCTCGCAAACACTGTGATGGATATGAATTTGCGGGCCGGTCCCTACGTTTATGTCGAGGTCTCTGACACAGGCTGCGGAATGGATGCGCAGATTCAAAAGAGCATCTTCGACCCATTCTATACGACCAAGTTCACCGGGCGAGGACTCGGCCTAGCGGCAACGTTGGGGATTATTCGTGGCCACAAGGGAGCCATAAAAGTAGAAAGCGAAGTAGGTAAGGGCACATCGATAAGAGTTCTCATACCGGCGGCGACTCACTTGAGAGATGAGGCGCCCATCGTCCAAGCAGTAGACGCGGATGACTGGTGCGGTCAGGGCCTCGTGCTCGTAGTCGACGATGAGCGATTCGTCCGCGAAGCGGCCAAGAGCGTGCTCGAGGAAATCGGCTTCGATGTGTTGGTTGCCGAGGACGGACATCAGGCCATGGAGCTCACTTCACAGCACGGAGCCGACATCTGCGCAGTACTTCTCGACATGACCATGCCTCACATGAGCGGCGAGGAAACGCTCACTGCGTTGCGAAACATCCGAGAGGATATCCCCGTGCTGCTTTCGAGCGGCTATAGCGAACAGCTCGTTCAGAACCGATTCGCTGACAAGAGCATCTCCGGCTTCATCAAGAAGCCATACACGCCGCAGAAGCTTGCCAGCGTGCTGCGTGGCATCCTCGAGGGCTGACTCGGCGCCCACGTGGGTCCGGGGCTGAGTGGAGAGCAACCGTTGCCTGTGCTAAATGCGCGGACCGAGGGATAACGCCATGCGGTCAATTCGGTATTCGAAAAGATCTTTCCAGGACGATGTTGAGCGGCGCGAGATAATCTTGGCCGCCGAGACCATGACGATTGCGATGTGTCGCAACGATGAGCCCTATCTCGTCACCGTCAATCACGCCTTCGACGAGGCCAACAGCTGTATGTATTTTCACACCGCGATGGAGGGTAAGAAGATCGACTACTTGCGAGCAAACCCCAAAGTGTGGGGGCAGATTGTCGATGATCGCGGATACATCCAGGGCGCATGCGACCACGATTACCGCTCTGTCCAGTTCAAGGGCACGGCTTGTTTCGTGGACGCCTCGAGCGAGAAAAAGCACGCGTTGCTGCTGATGATGCAACAGCTCGACAAGGACCCTGACAGCGTTGAGGACCACCTCGCTTCGGGCTGCATCGACAAGACGTGCGTCGTCAGAATCGATGTTGAAGGCTACACCTGCAAGAAGTGGCAACCGATTCAATGACCGTATGCGGGCCGAAGCGAGGCTGCCCTGGCGCTAGAGCCAGAAGAAGTCTCCCCAGGTGTAGGTGTGACTGTTGGCGCCGGACTTGAACGCTTGGTCGGCGCGTTCGTTGGCGAAGCGAATCGTCACGATGCTGTTGTTTTGACCGCCTTCGTATTTGGGCACCGCGATGATGTATTGCGTGGCGCTCACTTGATCGAAGGGATCATGCCAGGTGATCGGCTCCAAAGCCGAGGTCTTCATGATCTCCGTCATCCTGGGCAAGAAGGTCTTCAGCGACGGATTGGTGACGGGGTACTCCAAGAGCAGAAGATCTCTGAGCCCGACATAGAACGTGTCGTAGTAGTATGGATTGTAGCCGGGGAGCTCAAAGAGGTTGAACGCCTTGATGAGCTCTGGGGCGTGTACCAAGATGGGTCGTGAGCCGACCAACTCATCGAAGGCTGGTTCTCGAAGCTCGGCGAGGGGAAATGCATCGCTGTCCGGAAAGACATCGTCGACGATTGCAGGATCGACGTTGTGAACTTCAGGCATGCCAATAGCGAGATACTCGTAGGTTGCTGCGTGTCGCGCCCGGTTCGGGTCATAGGGCATGGTTACCGTGACGCCCAAGTTTGAAATCCCAACCTTGGTAGCAGCGTAGTTGTTGTAGCCATGGCTAATCGACACCGCGTGTTCCAGCACACTATCCATATAGCCGGACGAGGAGTCCAACAGCTCAGGACCCCTCACAGACAATCTGAGCCCCAGGCAATCCTCAGTCCCTTGGGGACAGTTGCGCAGACCGTACGAAGAGGACACGGCCGACGCCGTCATGCCATCCTCATTCATCGCAAACATGACCGGCTTGGTGAAGCCCACGAAGGACGTTGCTACCCAACTCTTCTTGTCATTGTCGCTGTTGTCGTCGACGACGATGATGTTGTTGTCATCCCAAAGCACCGGCGCATCCATGACGAACGCGTGAACCGGTTCGGGTAGGGCTTGGAAGGGGTCGGGCCACATGGTTGCCGACTTGCAGGTGATCCCGCTCAGGTCATCGACCAAGTGCAGAGCCCTCAGGTCGTCCTCGTCGACCTGTCGCGTTCCCAGACTGTCGGTCATGAGCCCATTCGTCAGGGGATTGGCCTCGATGCCGGCGAGCATTCCAGCAAACATGCTCACTGTCTCTGGATCGAAGTAGTACAAATCGTGGCCGATGCCGCGTACCCGGTTGTATCCGGGAACGCCGTCGGGGCTCTCGTAGAACCGGTCGTAGGCGGGGACGAAGTATTCGTTCAACAGCGCCATGATCTCCTCGCCCAACAGGTAGCCGTAGGTGAATCCTTTTTCATAGTCGCTGCCTTGGAGCAGAATCACGCGCTGGGGAATACCTCCCTCACGGTCGTCGAACAGCTTCAGACCGCCAGCAGGTGGCTCGAGCACCAGCGGCGCGTTCGATACGATGATCAGGCTTTCGCCATCGACGAGCAGGCTGTCGAAACGGGTGTCATCATCTCCGGCGCCGAACGGGGCTTTCTGCCACGAGTACGACCAATAAGCATCGGACAGAGAACCTTGCGGCCCGTATTGCTCCAGGCTCAGGTCGTACAGGACGTACTGCGAATCGTTCACGAAGATCAGGACGTCGTTTCCAGACGGATCGGTCCACTGGGCCATGGCGTCGACGGTCGAGAAGGGGAATTGCTCGGTCCAAAAGCTGTCCCCTATCGTCCCAGGTCCGGGCTCGGCGTTGCCGTGAAACCAGGCGCCGTCCTGGTACAGGACATACTCGTTGCCTCGTGAGAAGATGCGCAGCGAAGCCGTGTCGTATCGAAATTGCATCGCCGCATCCACGCCATCGGGAAACGGAAACCCAATCCAATACCCATCACTCAAGCTGCTGGGGAACTTGGAAGTTACCGAGCATTGCCGGTCGAGCGGACAGCTGAAGTATCCCTTCGCTTTGCTCCAAATGATGTACTCCGAGCCACTGATGAACACCTGCCAATCTCTATCGGCGTAGACGCTTTGTGGAGCCCCAGGCCTCACTTGCAGCGGACCGTCTGCGTTGTCGATCTCGAACATGGCGTCGATCGAATCGAACGGGAATGCTTGTCCCTTGTAGGTCCACACGTCGTCGTGAATCGTCGACGGCGCCGGCGTGATGCGTCTGTGGTGGTAGCGACCGTCGGCGCTTCGAACGCTGTATTGGGCAACGTTGTCTCCCATATTGGGCAAGACGGTTTCGGGGCTTTTCAGTTGTCCATCGGCGTGTCCAAGCGCTTGCTTGGAGTCGTCTCCCATTGGGTGACAAGCGGCGAGCGTGAACGCGGCAATCAGCCAACGTGCGAAGCGGGAGAGGGGTGCTGACTTCATAGTCTAGCTCCTTTGGTCTGTTTTGTAGGTCTTCGGCCATCAAAGATAGCAAGGCGTGTTCCACCTGCTCGTCCATCGCGAAGTTCCCGAGAACAGCGCCTGATTTCGGACCGTTGGGTGAGCGGAGCGGGAGCGACCACGACCCTTGGTAGGGCGTCGCTGAGCGCTGTCTGTCCCAGTCTTGCGCAGCTGTCCGGTGCCATCTTGTGCCATTTGCACAGCCGCCGACTGGACTACCTAGGCTAGCAGAAGCTGCGACCCCGACTCTGGCTCGCGGCTGACGCGGCTCGGCCCCGGTATTTCGACACGGTCGAGCCTCATTCGCGAATCTCGCGCCACCGCCGGTGCAAAGCGAAGGGCTTACCCGTTGGCGACATTCGGCAATTCGATGCGGTCCTCCTACCGCGGACGAAAGCACCATCGCGGCG
>CAZRGL010000024.1:0-39412 GCA_964599485.1 uncultured Polyangiaceae bacterium | reverse complement strand
GCGGGCGAGCCCAGCGTCTGCCCACCAGTATGCGGCGACGGCATCATCGCAGGCTCCGACCAATGCGATGATGGCAACAGCAACGACGGCGATGGTTGTTCGGCCGCTTGCGTGGTGGAGAAGGGCTACAGCTGTGAGGGTGAGCCCAGCGTTTGCGCACCGGGCTGCGGTGATGGGCTCATCGCCGGCGCGGAAGAATGTGATGACGGCAACAGCAATGACGGCGACGGCTGCTCAGGCAGCTGCGTCATTGAAGAAGGCTACAGTTGCGAGGGCGAGCCAAGTGTTTGCTCACCTGGGTGTGGCGACGGCATCACGGTTGGCACAGAAGAGTGTGACGACGGCAACAACATCGACGGTGATGGCTGTTCGAGCGATTGTGAGCTCGAGGGCGCCGGTGGGGGCGGCACCGGCGGCAATGCGAGCAGCAGCGGCAACGCGGGTGGCGGGGGCCATGCTGGTAGCGGCAGTGGCAAGGGAGGCGGATGGCCAACCGATGCCGAGCTGACCGGTCGCGCTTGTGCATGCTCGACGCCTGGACAGAGCCGTTCACCCACGTGGTTGCTGCTGCTGTTGCCGCTGGCGCTGGCCCTTCGTCGACGCGGTCGCTGAGCGGTCGATCGCCCCGCGACGAGAGCGCCTGAGCCCTCAGGCGAGTGCGCAGCATGCTGCACATTCATCCGCAGGTGTGCAGATCGGTTCACGAACAACGTGACCGTAGTGTGCAGAACGGCCCGAGCCGCGCAGAGGCATGGTCTTTGCTCAGTGAAGCACCCCACTGGCAATTGACTCGAATGGTCGCCCACTCCACCGACAGACCACGGCTTCCGCCCCCCCTGCTTTGGGCGATTGGGGTACTTTGCGTGGCGCCCGCGATCCTCATGCTCCTGGGGGTGGAATTCCATTTCGATCCCTCGACAGAGGGCAACCCTGGAGCTTTCCTCCACACCATCTTGGAGTGGTCAGCCGTGGGCGTAACGATGCTCACTGCCGTGTTGGCGCTCAGTCATTTTCACATGACCGGGGCGGTCACCACAGTGATGGCGCTGGCCATGCTGGCGGCTGCGGCCGCCTCCGCCGGACACGTTTTGTTCGCCGATCATCTGCTCACATCGGTGACACACCCTTCGCAGCTCGCTGCCATATCCGGCTTGGTCGCTCGAGTATTCGGCCTGGTCATCATGACGCTCAGCGCGCTGCTGCTCGGCTCGCGGAAACCAGCCAGGGCGCGCTTGGACGTCAAGCAAGCCATCAGCTTAGGCGCGTTGTTCCTCACAGGTACGTTGGTGGCCATCTGGGTCGCGCTGAGCGGAGTGTGGTCGCCGCAAACCGTGTTCACCGATGCACTGTTGCCTCGGCCCTATGAACTAACTGCTGTCGTCGTGCTATCGCCTGTTGCCGCCTTCGCGTACGCGCGGCTGTATCGTCAGGCGCCCAGTTTCTTCAGCCATGCGCTTCTCATCAGCTTGATCCCAACGGTCGCTTCTTGGTTGCACATGGTATTGGCCTCGCGGGGGCCGTACGACAGCCACGCCAACATCGCTCATGTGCTCGCGATTTTCGCCCAGTTCGGGCCTTTCTTGGGGCTCTGCTTGGACCACATGTCGGCACACGACAAACTGCAGGCTGAAGTCGTCGAGCGAGCCAGCGTGGAGGCCGAGCTTCGCAAGAATGAGGCTCGGACCCGCGCCATCGTGGATACGGCGGCTGATGCCATCGTGCTGATCGACGAACGCGGCACCATCGTTTCGGCCAACCGCGCCTGCCACGAAATATTTGGGCACGAGCCTCGAGATCTTCTGGGGCGCAACGTCATGTTGCTGATGGAGCAGAAAGATCGGGAGATGCATGACAGGGCCATGAAGCGCTTACGGCTCGGTGGTGAGCCCCGTGTGCTCGGACTGGACAAACGGCAAGTCGAGGGGCTGCACCGCGACGGCAACGTCTTCCCGCTGGAGCTCACGGCCAACGAGCTCACCCTCGACGGGGAGTCCTTCTTTGTAGGGATCTGCCGCGATATCAGCGCTCGGGTGAAAGCCGAGGGACTCAAGAACGAGTTCATCTCTACGGTGAACCACGAGTTGCGCACTCCGCTGACCTCGATTCGAGGTGCTCTGGGACTGGTCACCGGCGGGTTGGGTGGCATGCTGCCTGACAAGGCAAAGCAACTGGTCGAGATTGCATCCCGCAACACCGAACAGCTGGTCCGCTTGGTCAACGACATCCTCGACTTGGACCAAATCGCCTCAGGCGAGCTCTCCTTCGACGTCAGGTCAGTCGAGGCGAAACCGCTCATCGAGCAATCCATCGCTGCCATCGAGGGCTACGCCCAGGAATACGACGTGCATGTGAGCCTCGAGCAGACCGTCGACGTGGTGATCAAAGCCGACAGCGCCCGATTCATGCAAGTCATGTCGAACTTGCTATCGAACGCGATCAAATTCTCCGAGCCCGAGGGAGCGGTCTTCGTCACGATGGAGCGGGTTGGCAATCGTGTGCGGATTGCTGTTCGCGATCGCGGGCCGGGCATTCCTGAGTCGTTCCACCCACGGGTCTTTGACCAATTCACCCAAGCAGACGGTTCCGACACGCGCAGACGGGGCGGAACCGGGCTCGGTCTGTACATCTGCAAGACGATCCTCGCTGAGCTCGGCGGCACCATCGACTTCGACACCAGCACGAGCCGAGGAACGACGTTCTTCGTCGAGCTCGATGGGGTGTGGCCTGACATGCATTGTGCCCGACTGCTGGTGTGTGAGGACAACCTCGACATCGCCAGATTGCTGCGCCTGATGTTGGAACGAAACGGCTATGTCGTGGACCTAGCAGACAGTGTCGCTAGCGCCAGGCGGATGCTGGCCCAGCACCACTATTGCGCGATGACGCTGGATCTGTCGCTGCCCGACGGCAACGGGTTGGACTTTTTGGGACAGCTTGACCAGCAGATCCCCGTTGTGGTGATTTCGGGCTGGGCGGTAGAGGGGCGCGTGAAGCACGATTGCAGCCCTCCCTGAATTGACGATGGCGATTGGGTGCTGGATTGGAGCGGTAAGCCGATCGACGAAGAGCGCTTGTTGTTGGCTCTACAACAATCGGAATGCGCACTGACCGCCGCCGAGGCGGCCGCGCCACAGCATTCGAAGGTAGCGGTGTAACGATGGTGATGCTCGCAAACCAAGGCTTCGACCGTAGCCGTCTCGACGAGAACGGGCTAACACAAGCAATCATGTCCGAACGGCTGGTGCTCATTGTTGACGATGACCCTGATCTGCGAGCGCTTCTCGCTGCTTGGGTCGAAGTCGAGGGCCTCGCTTGGATCGAAGCCGACTGCGGCTCAGCAGCCTTGGCGAAACTGGCGACGCATCCCGTCGATCTGGTCATCACCGATCTGCAGATGCCCCAGATGGATGGCCTGACGCTACTGCGCTCGATACGAGCCAATCACCCCGAGCTTCCCATCATCATGGTTACCGCCCACGGGACCGTCGCTGCGGCCGTCGACGCGATGAAGGCCGGGGCCAGCGATTTCATCCTCAAGCCGCTCGATCGGGAAGCCTTTCTTTACAGCACGCGCAAAGCGCTCGCCTGGGCTCGGCACTTCGACAACGTGGGCAGCGCGGTGCGCCCACCCAGCGGCATGATTGGCGACTCGGCAGCCATGCGCGCTTGCTACGCTTTGATCAGCAAGGCCGCACGCAGCAACGCGCTGGTGCTGCTGCGCGGTGAGTCTGGCACCGGCAAAGAGCTGGCGGCGCGGGCTGTGCACGAACAGAGCCGGCGCGCAAAGAGCCCCTTCATCAAGGTCCATTGTGCGGCACTTCCCGACAATCTGCTCGAGAGTGAGTTGTTCGGTTATGAACGCGGCGCATTCACGGGTGCTACAGCCCAGAAGCCCGGGCGGGTCGATCTCGCCAATGGTGGCACATTGTTCTTGGATGAGATTGGGGACATCACCCAGACTGTTCAGGTCAAACTCTTGCGCTTGTTGCAAGACAACGAATACGAGCGGCTCGGGGGGACGGTCACGCTCAGAGCCAACACCCGTTTCGTCGCCGCAACCCATCGCAACCTCGAAGAGCTCATCGCCTCGGGCGATTTCCGTGAGGACCTCTTCTACCGCCTCAATGTCGTGCCCATCACGCTGCCACCTCTGCGCGACCGCCGAGAGGACATTGCGCAACTGGTCGAGAGCTTCACCCGCAAGCTCTGCGAGGATCACGGGCTGCCCGAGATCGTGTTCGCTCCTGAGTGCATCGAGTTGCTCGAAAGTCAGCCCTGGCCAGGAAATGTGCGGCAACTCGTCAACTTGGTAGAGCGCTTGGTGGTGCTCAGCGATAGTGACCGAATCGAACGCGGCACCGTCGAGCAGGAGCTCGGCCGGCACGTCCAGCCATCGTCGGGTGTCGCTCCCGTCGAGCCGACGCGTGAGACGCTTCAAGCAAGCCGACGCGATGCGGAGCGAGAAGCCCTGATGATGGCTCTGCAGAAAGCAAAGAACAACCGCACCCTGGCGGCACGAATCCTCGGCGTGAGCCGCAGAACCCTCTACAACAAACTGGCTGAGCACCAGCTCGCGGACTGGCAACCGTAACAAGCAAGGCCAGCCTCGCTACGGCTGACCTCGCCCATGGCTGGGCCCGCGGGTTGTCGTTGTGCTAAAGGTCCCGTGTGACCTCTCTTCCTCGAAACTCAGCTTTGCACACCATTCTGCTCGGCGTGTTCTTTGCC
This sequence comes from uncultured Polyangiaceae bacterium, assembly GCA_964599485.1. Lineage (GTDB taxonomy): Bacteria > Myxococcota_A > Polyangia > Polyangiales > Polyangiaceae > JAPYTK01. Next base: position 34,684 of record CAZRGL010000024.1, on the reverse strand, counting down.
CTCGTTGTGGGCTGCGCCAGAGGCCAAGGCCCCGACGACTTCGGCGATGACGGTGTTGGCGGCTCGACGCCCTCGGGAGGTTTGCCGGGCTATCATTATCGACGTGCCATCACGATCACTGGCACGGCGCCCGAAGCCTATTCGCTGGCGTTGACGGTCGATCACGCTTTGCTCGTTGGTGAGAGCAAGGCCACCCCGGACGGAGCCGATCTGCGCATCGCCTATGAAGACGCAGGAGTCGTCACCGAGCTCGACCGCTTGGTCGATCCACGCTCTGCCTTCAATACGGCAACCACCAAGATCTGGTTCCGCACCGTCGAGGGCGTCGGCACAGGCACCTACTACCTCTACTATGGTAACAGCGCTGCCGGCAGCCCACCCACCAACGGCAACATGGTCTTCGAGCTGTACGATGATTTCCAGGGCGCCGCGATTGCCGAAGAATGGTCCGTCGCCGAGGTCGGAGATGCCACCGGCAGTGCGGAGGTCAAGGCGGGGGCCGCCCGCCTCACAGGCAGTAGCGGTGATATTACCGGCACGGCCGATGACTTCGTTTTTCTGAATCAAGAAGTGTCAGGCAATGTCGTGATAGACGCTGAGATCAAGGACGCGGGCGGTAGCCTCGGCGCTACTTCGAAGCTCGGTGGGCTGATGGTGCGCCAAAGCGCGGCGGTCGATTCGCGCTTCATCATGATGACGATCCTCCAAACACCCCGAGCACGCTTCAGCGCGCGGCGGGAAGCCGAAGGTGTGCCCGCACAGGATACTCAGCTTCCGGTTCCAGAAGAATTCCCACAACTGGTCCGGGTACAACGAACTGGCGCCCAAACCAGCGCCCTGTATTCCGACGACGGCGTCAACTACATCGCCCTGGGGGATTCTGCCACGCTCACGCTGACCGACCCCTTCTTGCTCGGCGTGCCTCTGGCCAACATCTCGGGCGGTAACGGCTACATCGACACCGAATGGATTCGCGCGCGCAAGCTCGTCTCACCCGAGCCAAGCGCCGCAACAGGCAACGAAGAGATGCTGTAGCCGCAGACGACGGTTCGCTGCCGCGGCTGGCAGGTCAGCCCTTCTTCGCGCGGGGCTTGCGGATCTTCTTGAGCTTCAGCACGCCGAGTGCGTTGCTCCGAGGCTTCGGGCCGGCTTTGGCTGGTTTTGACTTCGGCGCCGGCTTGGCGGGCTCTTGCTCGACTTCTTCTTTCTTGCCGAGAAAATCCGCGAGCATCAAATCGAGCTGGCTGGCTGGCGCCGAGTCAGCTGCCGGCTCTGCAGGCTCTGGCTCGCTCTCTTCTTGGACGCCTCCCACCATGTCGGCGAACAACCGAAGCAAACCGGTGTGGTAGTGCGTGCCCGCCGAGCGCTCCATTCGCGCCACTGTGGTGGGCACGTCCAGCGTTCGGCGATTCCGACCCCGAGTAAAACCATCGAAGTCGTTCGCCAGCCGCACGATCTGAGACATCGTGTGCATGGTCGACTTCTTGGCGAGCTTGGGTTGGCCGCCGCCTGCGAAGTCGCGGTGATGCTCGAACCCTACGAGCAGCTGACGCAGAAGACGGTCGTCCACGCCAACGGCTTGCGTCAATGACTTGAGCGCATGGACAGGATGGCGCGCCACATCGTGCTGCTGCTCAGGCTCCAGCGAGGCGAGACCGCAGTCATGGTACATCGCAGCCATGCCCAGGTCGGCTAGCAAGTGCTTGTCCAGACCGAGTCGCTTGCCGAACACGACGGAGAGAATCGTCACCGCTACCAGGTGCTCGCCGCTATCCGAGCCGGTGCCGCGCAGCCCCGCCAAAGCGAGCAACACGCTAGCGTCCTGCTGAGCCAAATTGACCAGCTCGTGAACGATTCGCCTGGAGCGCGCCGAGCCCGCCCGCGGCTGGCCACCGGTCTGGGTGAGCGCCGCTGCGTGACGGATTGCAGCCGCAAAAACATCGGCGGCACGCGCCGTGCTGGACTTGGGCTGAGCATCCTCGGTGATCGCTTTGAGCACGCGCGAGACCGACAAGGAGCTAACCCCCACCTCGCGCAAGGACTGACGAATCGGGTCAGCGTTTTCAGCTTGCTCTTTGCCGTGATCAGCCAGCACTTTGAAGAAGCGAAGCATCTCATTTTCCGGCGGGATGCCATCGAAGGTGATTCCCCCGATGGCGCGCAAATCGAGCTCTTTGGCGAACTGCTCAGCGATCGCTTGTTGCGTACCGGATAGCCGCACCCGGGCATCACCCAGGTAATAGAGCCCTTCGACGTAGGCGATTACGACCTTGGCGTGGCGATCTCGCAGCTGGGTGAGGCCATGGATGATCGAGCGAAGCGGCTGTTCCACCGCCTTGTTGTCCGTGGAGTGAATTCGAAAAATCTTCAAAGCAGCGTTGCATGCCGTAATGACCTGCGCCGCAACCGCTTGATCGCTGGCAGCATCGAGCTCGAGGGATCGGGACGACAGCGGTGACTCGATCCCCGTCATCGAGGTGCGGCTCGAGCGAGACGAGGGCGGCTCGATCCCAGTCACCGAGCTGCGGCCTGAAGACGAGGGCGGCTGTATCCCGGTCACTGAGCTGCGGCTTGGACGAGACGAGGGCGACTCGATCCCAGTCACCGAGCTGCGGCCTGAACGAGACGAGGGCGGCTGTATCCCAGTCACCGAGCTGCGATCCCTCGACCGAGACGAGGGCGGCTCGAGGCCTGTGACTGAGCTCCGATCTCGTGACGGCGGCGGCCGATCTGACGAGCTCATCGGTTCACCTTCCCGTCTTCCAAAATGCCGCGTGCTTGCCGGGCAGCGTGCTTCTCGAGCGCATCGCGACAAGCCCGCTGCAAGCTCTTGTCCCGCGTGCCCACGTGCTCGTACAGCATCGCGCGCGCCAAGGGTGACTCCGAAGCTCCCAAGGCCGTTGCGACCGCAATCTTGAGGTCGACCAGAGCACGTCGTCGGAACAGGGTCTTGCGAGCAAGCGTCTCCTGGCAAAAGGAAAGCGCTTGCTCCTCACTGAGCGTCAGCAGGGCTCGCAGCGCCGCTTCGACGGTCGACGGCTCCCACTCATCGAACTCCTCGTTCTGAATCCACCCCAAATGGTGTCTGCCACAGCGTAGTCGGCGTGCTTTTCGAAGCTGGCGAGAATGAGCTCACGTAAGTGTCCTCCACGCGATGCCAAACGTAAGAAGGCCGCACGTACGCGCTCGTCGTACAAGCCTGAGATGCTGTGAACGGCCTCGAGCAGCGCAACTTGCGTGTCACCAGGTGCTGCCGGCAGGCGCACAGAGACAGCTTTTCGGGCCAGATCGACATCCAGCTGTGCCAGCACCCCGAGCGCCTGGACCGCACGCCGCCCTTCGAGCGAGCGAAAGCGCGTTACGAGAAAGTCGGGATCGCCCTTTGCGAGGGTCACCATGATGCGACTCAGCAAGTGCCGGGCGTGATCGTTGCTCTGCTGGTCGGCCAGCCTGGCAACCATCGCAATCTGGTTCTGCGAAAACACCGTCAACACCGTGGTCAGCTCGTCGGCGTGCGTCATGGTCCCGCCCGGCAAGGCCTCGATGAGGCGAAGCAACGCGGTCTCGTCGAGCCCATCGTCGACAAAAGCCTTGAGCACCTCGCGATGAGGTAACGCTTTGCCATCCTCCGACTCGGCGGTGTCATCGGCAGAGATTGCAAGCATGTCGCGCAGCTCGGCGGCGGTGGCCGCAAGCCCTTCGATGTCATGTTGTTCGAGCAGAGCGGAGACGAGGCTCGACAGCATGGCGCGGACTTCTTCCGGCTCGAAGAGCGCACTGAGCGTCTCGGAGCAAAACGTCTCGCGAAGCACTTCGAGCAGCTGGCACTGCAAGCTCATGGTCGACTCGAGCTCCATGGAGTCGACCAGTTGCTTGATCTCCATCGGCAAGTCAGCACCCTCAGAGCTGAGTGAATCGGTCTTCTTGTCGAGCGCCGCACGCGCCTCGTCGGGCATTTGCTGCAAGTCGGCTTGCAGCGCCTCGCTGAGGGTAGCGTCAACAGCATCAGCATCGACGTTGAGCTCGTCCTCGCCGCCGTCCTCTTGGTAGCCCAGCACCGAGGAGTACTTGACGCCCGGCAAATCGGCGCGCCACAAGAGCGTAACGAGGTCATCCTCTGCGCTATCGCTGAGGCGAAGTCCGTGAGTGAGAATCTCGACCAGCCGACGCAGCTGCGCATCGTCCATCCGCGAATTGAAGCTGAGCGTCACGATGCCCTGGCGAAAGAGCGACAGGGCGAGCTCGTCGAGACCGCCTCCTTCGAGCACGTTGCCGCTCATCTCGAAGGACGTCGGTCGCACGCGAACGGTGAGTTGTTCGCGGTCGCGCAAGTAGGGCATCAGCTTGTCTCGCAAGCTCGCCATGAAGCGCGTGACCATCTCGTTGCCGGGATCGTACAGACGGTAGACGCGCAACGCCTTGTCGAGATGCAACAGCACTTCGCGCGCATCATCCAGGGCCTGTTCGTCAACAGCCCCCCCTACATTTGTCTCGAAGTCGAGCATCCCAGCGCTCAGTGTTGCATTTCAGGCTACTGTGCTCCGTAGCTCGGGAGCAAGGCCCGCCTTGCTGCAGGCGGGTGAGCTGGTCTATCGGAGCCAACGCGAGTATTGATGAGCACTGGCCTGTGACGAACGGTGAGGCGGGCGCGTGAGCAAGCAGGAGATGGATTGATGGGACGGGTAAGCAACCTCTTGGCAGTCGTGGCACTAATCGCAACGGTAGGGTGGGGATGCACGGTTCGTTCAGGGCCGAGCCGGCCTTACGGTCCTGTAGGCGGCTACGGTCAACCACCGCCACCAGCCGGCTATGGCACGGTACCGGCCGGCGGATACAACACGCCGCCGCCGCCCACTGGATACGCGCCGCCACCACCTCCGACGAGCGGCCCGCCTGTCGGTCCGCCGCCGCCTGCATCCCGCCCCGGTGCGTCCAGCTTGCCTGGTCAACCGCACCCTTTGCCGTACCGCTATCCCCCCCACCGCAATTGGCATCAACACCAAGCCAACATCTTCGTCAACATCGACCAAAATGATCTTCGGGCCAAGCTCGCCGGAGCACGCCGCGCCTGGCTGGTGTTGTCAGCTGTCGTCCTCGATCCTGGTCCATTCTGGCGCAACTATCCCATGTTCACGCAAAAGTGCATCATCAGCAAACATGTGCGTGATTTCGCCTGGATAGAGGCAACCCCTCTTCCGCTCAATCGACTCGCCGCGGTTACTGAGCTCGATGTGCGCAACACAGTGGGCGCCTACTACGCTTTTGTCCTGATCGAGAAGAACGACGGCTCGCTACACGACGTAGCCATGACCAAGATCGACAAGGTCCCGCGGACCCAAAACCGCTTGGTCGTCAACTCAGCGCCTGTGCGCCGGGGCGCCTACGAGAAGTCGTACTGGCCGCATTGTCGCTAGTCGGTAGCCCACGATGACAACAGGTTCGCAGGACCCACGAGCTGCCATTCTGAAACGCCGCGCCTTGCTGCTCGGCTCGGCTCTCGCAGCGCTCGGTGGTGCAGGCTCCACAGGCTGTCCGCCCGCAGGCCAACAAGAGTCGAGCAACGCACCAATTGTCGGGGTGGCATCCATTGACGGTGGTGCGACGTTGCCCGACCCGACGGGCGAACACCATGCTGGCCGACCCATCAAGCCAAAGGAAACGATGCCTCCGCTGGTGGTTCCCGAAGGCGTGCAGGGCGTTGCGCGCAGCATGTACGAGCATCTCAACAAGAAGGTTCCCCCGATCCATGCGAAGCTGAGTCTGCTCGAAAAAGTCGAGCGTGGCCTGGGTGGATGCAGCATCCTCGATGCCAAATGCGAGGAACGCTGGAAGTCCTTATCCAAGGAGTACGCGGCTGTCAGCGGTGCGACCGATGGGCTCCGTCCACGGTGTCCTGGCTCATCAGAAGCGGCCCAGCAGTATTCGGCCCACGTGGGGGAACATCAAGCCTTCTTGCGCAAGCGCCAAGAGCGACTACTCAAACGCATCCAAAACCGATTGAAGAAAGACGGCGAAGGGGCGTTGGCAAAGTGGCGTGAGTTTTCCACGCAGCGCATTGGAGCGATGATCTGCCTGAGCTGCATGGACTGGTAAACGCACGAATGTCGCTTGCGCTGGCCAGCCACTAAAGCCTAGCGTTGGCACGCCTGCTGCACCCAAACTAGCAACCCAAGATTGGAGACGACGATGGAGAGCGAGCAGCTCGTCAAAACCTGGATGAATCCCCCGGAGTTCAGCATTTCCCCAGACACGCTGCTTGATGAGGCATTCCAATTGCTGAAGCGTGAAGGCATTCGTCATCTACTCGTGATCAAGGACGATGACCTGGTCGGCATCGTGACCGACCGTGATCTGCGTCGCCCGGATTGGTCGGACGGCGAGGTCATGTCCATCAAGGATCTCTATCGTTTGGGCGACGAGCTTCGTGCGCGTGACGTGATGAGCGATACGATGATTATCGCCCATCCAGATGACAGCACCGCCTACGCGTCTCACCTCATGGTAGAGAACAAGATCAACTGCTTGCCGGTCGTAGCCGAAGGCAAATTGGTCGGCATCTTGACCAGCTCCGATCTACTTGCGGCGTTGGTACATTGCGCGCCACCCGAGTCAATCCGGGCATATCAGCCGTAAAGCTAACTGGTGCACAATTTTCGCGCAAGACGCACCGCTTGCGCGGCGACTTTTGATTCTTTTTTCGAGCTGCGCGCAAACATAGCGCTTCAGCAAACAATCCGCGCGGCATGAGGAATGCAGCGCTTTGAGGACATGGGCAAGCGTGGGGCAACGATGGCAACGATTAGGACAATCCTCGTGCCGGTGGATTTCTCCGAATGCTCTGATGTGGCCGTGCGGTATGCGGTGGATCTAGCTGGCACCCTCGGCGCCAGGATCGATGTGCTTCACGCTTGGACACCCCCAGCCGAGCTCAATCCGGTGCTTGCCCAGCTGGCGATTCGCGACCCAGAGCATGGGGGGGAGCGTTCGTTGTCGGAGTTTGTCGAAGCCCAAGCGGCTGTCGCTTTGGATAATGTGGTTGCACGACTGGAGTGCGACAAAGTCCCGGTGCGGGGGTTGCTCGAGGCAGGCCCAGCAAAGCGCACCATCGTACAGCTGGCCGAAATGAGCGGCTATGACCTCATCATCATGGGCACACATGGTCGGACCGGCTTGTCACATCTGCTGATGGGCAGTGTGGCCGAATGGGTGGTCCGGCACGCCAATGTTCCAGTGCTCACCATCCGCACCAAGCGTGGTGCAGCTGCAGCTTCCGACAGTGGGGTGGACGAAAAGACATGAGCTTTGCGGCGGAGACAGAGGCTGGCGAGCTCAGCGCGACCTTTGCGACCATAAGACAGCAACTCGGGTTGTCTGACGGCGACACCCATTGTTTGTGGGCGCTGCGCGAAGTCGCGCAACCACAGCTGCCAACACTGTCACGAGAGCTTCTGGACTTGGCTCGGGCACAAGGGCTCGTCGAACAAGAACCGAAGGCCAACTCACTTCTCGCCGCCCGCCAAATAGTCAGTTGGATCGATCGACTGCTGTCCGGGCCTTTTGATGAGGGCTTTTGCCAGGGCAGCGGGGAGATCGCTGAACGGTTGTTTGTGATGGGTTTGCCGGTGAGCTTCTTGGTGGTGGCGGTGGCGCGATTGCGCAGGTCGCTCAAGACGATTGCGCGACAACGCCTGGCTGAACAGGCCACGCCTGTCTGTGGGGCGATCTCCCGGGTTCTCGACATCGAGCTAGCACTGGTGCTCGAAGCCTATCGAAAACTGGACGCGCAACGGTTTCAAGATCGTGAGCGGCAATCCGCTCCAAGTGGTCTGCGCGGGCTAGACGACACGAGCAAGCTGGCCCGTGCCGTTGAGCTGGCACAAGGGATGATCGTCGCCCTCGATGAGCAAGGTCGCGTCCAGTTGTTCAACCGTGAGGCCGAACGCATCACCGGGCGCCCCCGAAACGAGGCGCTCGGCGTGTCCTTCATGGAAACGTTCCTGACAGCGACTGAAGAATCGGGTTGGGCCGACAGCTGGGCGGCTGCGCTGCGGCTCGATGATAATGCGATCCCGATCCCTGCAAGCTGGGTCGTTCGCTCGGCGTCTGGCAAGTATCGACGAATCGAGGGTCGGCTCAGTCGCGGGGCATCAGATTTGATCTTCGTCATCGGCCGCGATGTAACGGATGAAAAAGCATTGGCCGCCCGGTTGCGACGAAGTGAGAAGCTCGCGGCCGTGGGAACGCTAGCGGCCGGACTCGCACACGAAATCCGTAACCCACTGAACGGTGCGCAGCTACACGTCACGTTCTTAGGACGTGCTCTGAGCAAAGGTGTGGTCGACGAAGACGTGGTCGATGCAGTCGACGTCGTGCAAGCTGAGATTGCGCGCTTGTCAGCGCTGGTAACCGACTTTTTGAGCTTCGCACGGCCGCGGCAATTGAGGCGACGACCCACATCGCTGCAGGAGCTCTGCAACCGCAGTGCCACTATGGCGCGCGCCGAGGCCGATGCAGCAGGTGTCGAGTTGCTGCTCGATCTGCCAGACCAAGTGGTCGAGATCGAGGTGGACGACGCCATGATCGAGCAAGTGTTGCTCAATCTCATGCGCAACGCAATGGATGCGGTTCGTACAGGGGCCGGCAGCGAGGTAACGCTCAAGGCAACAGGCCGGCCGCTGCACGCTGTCATCGAGGTGCACGACGACGGCTGCGGGCTGAACAATCCCGACGCACCGATCTTCGACGCGTTCTATTCCAGCAAACCGGACGGCACGGGCCTAGGGCTCGCAATCGTGCATCGCATCGTCAGCGATCACGGCGGCACGATCGAGTTCGACAGCCGGCCCGGCAGAACGGTTTTTCGAACAACGCTACCGCTGCGTGACCCAGAGCATGTGCCGGTCAGCATTGCCCATCCTTCTAGACTACGAGGCAAACAGCCATGAGTGAACGAAAGCCCCCAAGAGCTCGCATACTGGTCGTGGACGACGAGGCCGCAGCGCGCGGTGGCCTAGAGAAGTTGCTCAAACAAGAAGGTTATCGCGTCGCCTTGGCGGAGAACGGACGGGCCGCCCTCGAGGTGGCGACAGACTTTTCGCCCGACGTCGTGGTCACCGACCTGAAGATGCCAGAGATGAATGGTGTGGAGCTGCTCACCGCGCTGAGCAACCAGGATCCCGACTTGCCGGTCATCGTCGTGACGGCTTTCGGCGACGTGAGCTCGGCGGTGGAGGCCATGCGCGCTGGAGCTGACAATTTTCTGACCAAGCCCATCGATTTCGACGCGCTTTCGGTCGCCGTCGAGCGTGCTTTGGAAAACCGCGCGCTCAGAGCTGAGGCCAGCAATCTGCGCCGTCAGTTGCGGGAGCGTGAGGGCGCCGGCCTGCAAGGACTGGTGGGCACGAGCCCAGCAATGCAACAGGTCTACCGCGTTGCCCGGCAGGTCTCCGGTGCCCGCGCCACCGTCCTCATCACGGGCGAGAGCGGCACAGGCAAGGGCGAGTTCGCCAAAGCGATCCACAATCTCGGCACCCGCTCGGACAAGCCGTTCGTGACGCTGCATTGTGCATCGCTCGCCGAAACACTTCTCGAAAGTGAGCTGTTTGGCCATGAGCGCGGATCGTTCACAGGGGCGGACAAGAGGCGCATCGGCCGCTTCGAGCTCGCTCATGGCGGCATGCTGTTTCTCGACGAGGTTGGTGAGATCCCTGCGCAGACCCAAGTCAAGCTGCTGAGGGTGCTGCAGGAGCGGACCTTCGAACGGGTCGGGGGCAACGAGCCAATCAAAGTGGATGTGCGACTCGTTGCCGCAACCAACAAGGAGCTCGCCGAGGAAGTGCGACTCGGTCGCTTCCGCGAGGACCTGTTCTACCGCCTGAATGTGGTGCATGTGGAGATGCCACCGCTACGGGTGCGCGGCAGCGACATCTTGCAACTCGCCAACCACTTCCTGCAGAAGTTCGCGGCCGACAACGGCAAGGAAGTGCTGGGCCTGAGTGACGAAGCGCGCGCCAAGATTCTCGGCCACACCTGGCCTGGAAACGTTCGTGAGCTCGAGAACGCCATCGAACGGGCGGTGGTCATGTGTCAGGGCAGCCATGTGATGCCCCATGACCTGCCTGTCGACATTGCACCGACGACAACCGGCGCGGTCAGGATCCCCGGCTCGACCATGTCGGAAATCGAACGGCACGCCATCTTGTCCACGCTCGAGGCGGTGGGGGGATCGACCTCCCAAGCTGCGCAGATGCTCGATATCAGTGTCCGCACCATTCAATACCGACTTCACGACTATGGGGTCGCCGGAAAGAAGAAACGCAACGGTACTGCGCCGTCGGTGTGAGTCGCGAAGCCGCACACAGCACACAGCCGCCACACGCAACGATTGCGCGGTATTTTCGCGAAAAACGCACCGCTTTCGTTTCGTCGTCACAAGGACCACGACTTAGACCTCTAGAGCGGTAGAAAGACTGACAAAACGCCTGGCACGAACTGTGCTTGCTCCGCGCCCGTGGGAGTGCCGCCCACATTATTGCTGGTCGACGACGAAACCCGTAGCGCGCGGCTTTTGGCCAAGATGCTACGTGAGGATGGTTACGCCGTGGAGATAGCGTTCGATGGCGCAGCTGCCATCGGTCGGCTGGCGCGGCGCCCCTTGCCCGACGTGCTGATTACCGATCTACGGATGCCGCACGTCGATGGTGTGGCTGTGGCAAGCTATGCTCGTTCGCTGGCTCCCACGATTCCCGTCGTATTCATCACGGGCTACCCGCAATTGGTCAGCTCGGCGAAGGCAAAGCTCGATCCCGCGCCGATCGTGCATACCAAGCCCATCGACTATGGCCGTTTCAGTGAGCAGGTAGGTCAAATCTCGCGGGCCGCAATGGTGGATCGAGCCAAGCGCGAGGCGGCTGAGCAATCCCCCGGCGCCCAAGACTATGACATCGACCACGTCTTCCTTCGCAAGATGTTGGGGTGGCTGACCCATGCCGACGATGCAGCGGCTCTTGCTGCGCTTTTGGCTGACTTGAGCGAGTACCTCGTGCGGCACTTTGCCCGCGAAGAGGCCGAAGGTGGTTTTTTCGAGTACGTGCTGACGCACGCGCCTCAACACGCCGATCACATCGAAGCGCTCCGCGCCGAGCACGTCGAGCTGTTGGCGCAGGCCGCTGATGTCAGGGCGATTATCGACCCACCCACGGGGCCAGCCAGCGTCACCATGCGCGAGCGGGTTGCGGCACTGGTCTTTTCGCTCAAACAACATGAGCGTCTGGAGACCCGTTTGCTCCAAGACGCCTTCGAGGCCGACCTAGAAGCCTGAAAAACCAGGGGCTCGCGCTCATGTCCCAGCGCGAGCACGAGTGCCGATCGCCGTTGCAAGACAAAGAGGTGTTGTTGGCAGCCGCGGCTGGCATGAACATAGTCGTGTGTGTCGCTGCAAAGCTGCTCTGCCGATCCGCACCGTGGTGACGATCATCATCACGGTGCTGATGCTCTGCACGCCGCATCGCAGCTGGGCTGATGAGCCCGCAACGCCCCATCGGCTCACGTGGAAATGGCCCCGCTTTCGGATCATCGAGTACGGGCTCACCGCAGCGGTCTACGTCCAGCTCGCTTTTCTCGAGTTTCGAGTCAAACCGCCGCAAGAGCCTCGCTGGAGCGGCAACAACGACTTCGACGACGCCATGCGCGATGCCTTCCGGCAGCGGTCAACTGCTGGTCGTGAGCGCGCTGGCGACATTAGCGACCCATTGCCGATCATCTTGCAGGGCTACCCAATCATCGTGGATTCCATCCTGCTGCCGCTGGTGTTCGACCGGGGCAATTGGGACGTGTTCTGGCAAATGTCGATGCTCAATCTGCAAGCCAGTGCGGTACAAGGCATGCTCAACCGAATCGCGATCGCAGTAGCCGGACGTGAGCGGCCCAGTGTCGAGGAATGTCGCAAAGATGAGGGCTACGACAAGTACTGCGGCTCGGGATCCCGCAGCAGCTTCTTCAGCGGACATACCGGTGGAGCATTCGTCGGCGCCGGCATGATGTGCGCGCACCATCTTCATATGCCGCTTTATGGCGGCGGGGCGGGAGACATCATTGCTTGCGCGCTACCCCTGGTGACCGCCACCACCACTGGAGTGCTGCGTCTCATGGCGGATCGCCACTATATGAGCGACGTGTTGGTTGGCTCAGCAGTAGGCTTTTTCGCGGGATTCGGTCTGCCCACCCTCTTTCACTACCGCTGGCCTTTTGGCGAGCCTGCCGGCCCAGGCTCGGGGCTGCTGCTAGCACCACAAGTCAACGACGACGAGCTGGGGATTTCGCTGCGAGGCCAATTGTGGTGAGGGCTGCATTCAATTGGCTTGGCTTGCTCAGTTGGCTTGGCTTGCTCGTGGCAACGACCAGCTGCGCGGCGCGGACGGCGGTCGACGCCAAGCCCCGCCAGAGCCGAACGATCTGCGGAACGGAGCAATTGACTTCGCCTCCAACTCAACCGCACCTGCACTTGGGCGTAGCCGCCAACCCAGCCCAACCGATCGGCCAGTACCAGGTCACGGTCAGCGCGGACCCGGACTTGCCCGTCGCCACGGCAATGCAAACGCTAGAGCCGCTATTTGGCTCACTGCTGAGGCTCAAGTTGGTGGCGCGACAATCCTGGCTGCTCTCGCTCACGATCCCTCAACCCCGCTTGCATCACCACGTGGCGCTCAGCAGCGGGCGAACGCCCAGCGAGTCCACTGTGGTCGGCGACCGTCGCATCGTGCGGGTAGCAGGCTCCCCAGTTGCCCGTTTTGCCCAGCTGCGCCTCAGGGGCAAGCAGCTGCAGTTGGTCGTCGAGGGGGAGGAGCAGGCCCAGGGGGCGGCTCCGCACCTGGTTCCGTTGGCCAAGCTGGTCGAGGTGCTCCGAGGACACACACCGCCCATCGAGGTGTTCTCACTCAGCGCGACTGACGACACCCGCTGGCAGCAATTGCTCGACACGGTGATTGCGGCCGCATGCTACGACCGCGAACCGGGTCAAGAGCCACACGAAGTGCTGTGGGAGCGTTCGCCATGACGAAGAGGGCCGCCAGCGGGCCTGCCAGCATCTATTGCGATCCTGCGCACTACGACGTGCTGGCGCAGATGACCGCGCCTGACGACCTGCCGTTCTACCAGCAGTGGGCCAGCCAGCAAGAAGGACCCCTTTTGGAGCTTGGCTGCGGGACGGGCCGGGTCAGCATCGCGCTCGCTCGCGCAGGCCACCAGATCAGTGGGCTAGACAATGCGGAGCTGATGTTGGCCTTCGCAGCCCAAAAAGCCGGCCTTGCTGGTGTTTCCATAAAGCTTACCCAGGCGGACTTCTGCGACTTCGATCTCGGCGAACGTTTTGGCTTGGTGATTATCGCCTACAACGCCTTCAACCACCTGTTGGATTTGGCTGCCATCGGCAGGTGTTTGCGCAGCGTCAAGCGGCACATGCGCGACGATGGCGTGTTGCTCATCGACACCTTCAACCCGAGCCTCTCTTTCCTCAGCGCGGATCCCGAGCGCAGGCGACGTTTGCTCGAATACATCGATCCTCACACCAAGGAACGCGTCGTGTTGAGCGAGCAAAACAACTACGACGCCGCCACCCAAGTCAATCGCGTCATCTGGAGCTATGCCGACGACGATGGAAATGTACAGCGCGTGGACGAGCTACTCATGCGTATCTTCTTCCCGCAAGAGCTCGACGCGCTGCTGCAGCTACACGGTCTGAACATCGACCAAAAGCTGGGCAACTACGACGGCAGCTCATTCAATGCACAGAGCCCGAAGCAACTGATGATCTGCTCGGCCTGACCGCCCTGGCCGCAGCGACTGCGGCTCCGCTATCAGGAGACGGTGTTCCAATTTGGAACGGGCTGTTGGCTTGGGGAGGCTCGTCGAGCTGTCGAGCGCGACAAAGCGAACGAACAGGCCAGCTTGAACTTGCAAAGTTGAAAGGCTGATGGCATAGGAAGCGCGTCTGTCGCAACTGACAGGCGATGGTTTTTAACTGCCGAAGAGAACCCCATGGCCAGAAAAATCACCGACGAGTGCATCAACTGCGCAGCCTGCGAGCCCGAGTGCCCGAACGAAGCGATCACCGAGGGTGAGGAGTACTACGAGATCGAAGCTGCCAAGTGCGATGAGTGCAAGGATCGCGACGAGGTGGCTTGCGTCGAGGTCTGCCCAGTCGCCGACGAAGCGATCGTCGCGGCCTGAGGCCGTCGTCACGCATAACCGGTCCGCGGGGGGGTCGGAAACGAGCTCCAAGGGCCGTCGAAGGGGCTGGATTGCGCCTCGCCCGGCAGGAGAGCGCCCATGACTCTGCCGAAGAAGAACCGACGTCGCATCGTCGTCGACGAAACGCGCTACGTCTGGACGGTGGCCAAGCCGCGCGAGCGCATCCACGCCGATCGCTTCGAGCTCACGCTGCCGCTTCGAATCGAACAACAAGACACGCCGGAAAACCGCATCCGCGCCAAGTTCAACGGCACTGGGGTGGACTTCTTGTTTTCCGGTCGGGCCCAGAGCCTGTCGATCCGTCCCCGCATCGTACGCATGGTCATCGAAGAGGCCATCAGACGCGGTTGGCCTACCCGCGGCCAGAAGGTCATCAGCTTCGACAATGCCGAGCAGCTATTCCCTGGCGCCGTCGTCCCATTCGACGCCGGCGACGAGGAGCTCCGCGCAGCCTGTGAGCAATGGTTCGTGCCCTACCCGAAGGACCAGACCCCACCTGGCTGAACAAACCTGGCCGCGTGCCCCGACGCCGACGGAGCCGCGTGGTACGGACTCAGGACATCGCTGACAGTTTTGGTCTCAACACATCGCTGACAGGTCATACGATGCCAGTAGAAGAGAGGCTCTTGCAGGTTGGCAGTGGTGGATCGTGAACACGAAGCAGCTCATTGATGCGCTCGCGGCTGTTGGCTTCATCCCCGCCGGGAAGCTGGACAGCGTGTTCGCCTGCGCGCGGGAGTTCTGCAACGATCGCACTTTGATCGGCAAGCCGGCCGAGGCGAGCGCGGCAGCCTACTTTCTGTCACAGAGCGAGTGCTCTCTGGACGAGGGCGTTGTTGCTCATGATTTTCCTTTTTGGAACGAGACGGACAACGTGATCGCTGAGTTCTCACGAGCGGTTGCTGTTCGCGAGGTCTCTTTCGAGCAACTGCACATCGAGCCCTGCTACGAGATCCATGTTCGTACAACTGTGGCGGGGAAAAAGGCTCGCAACGACACCTTGGATATCGATGGAGGTCGCGGCCTAGACGCCGTCGTCGAGCATCTCAACAAGACCCTCGAGAAGACGAACCTGCAGCGCCGCGTCTACGCCTTGGATACCGACGAGCTCGATTGGAGGGTTTTCGTAGCTTGCGAGCCCGAAGTAGCGCACGTGCTTTCGGCAGCGGGCCAAACCAGAAAGCTGTACCTCTAACCGGTCCTCATCACCGACCATCCGCACCCGGTCGCGCACCCGCTCGCCCCAGACCACGAAGAACCGGACAGCACCACCAAATGCAAAACGCGTTTGCGGATTGTTTCGCAAAAACGGTTTGGGTCAGAACGTGTCGGTGAACAGGGGAGTCCAGAGCTGCATGGTGAGCGGCTCACCAATTCGCGGTAGGGGCAAATCGACGCGCGCTACGCGCAGGCCGATGACGATACCGGCGAGCGACAACAGCAAGAGGAGCAGACCATAGCTGACGCGACGGTCTTCGGTCAGCAGCTCCTCTTTGGCGCGGCGCAATCCATAGGCGGAAAAGCCCATCAGCACGGCGGCAAGTGCAAGCGGAGCAGCGACGGGCATCCAGGGGCGAAACGCCATCGAGGTGCCCGAGCCGGTCATCATGGAGGCAATGGTCAAGGCGAGGCAGATGGCCAACACGGCCTGACCGGTCGCCGCCAGGTACATGCCCGATGACTCCTTCTTGAAGCCCACAGCATAGGTGTGCACGCAGCCAACGAAGAGCACCGCAGCAGACGCTATCAAAGGCACGTAGTCGTAGTCGTGCAACAGACGGCTGAGCCGGCCGATGCCGGTATCATGCAAGAAGGGCACACCGGCAAGGAGCGCCACGGCGAGCACGCAACACAGCACGAGCTGCCCCATGCTGCGGGGGCGCTCACTGGGCGCGTGGCGTCTGATCTTGATCCCCCGCCTCGAGGAAGGCTCCTGCGAGGCACGCTCTCGACCCGCTTGTGAGGCACGGTTGAGCGATTCGCGCAGCTTCGACGGGTGCTCCTCTTGGGGGACCAAGTCGCCCAGTCCGCTGCCGGGCATCAGCTCATCTTCGTCGTCGCCGAAGACATCATCCATCGGCGCTTGTGCGCGTGGTTTTCCGCGAGCCGGGCCCTTAGCGCTCGCTTGGCGTGGGGGCGCGGCAGCGGGCTTTGACGGAGCGGCAGCCGGTAGCTCGAGATCCAGCTCCCAGGCGCCAGGATCTACTTCTGGGGCTGCGGGACTGGGAGCGGCAGGATTCGGTTTGGGCGCGGCGGTGGCAGGCGCGGGCTTTGGCGCCGGAACATCGAGGGCTGGAGCGAAGTCTGCGGAGATCGGCGGCTGCTCGCTGTCGGGACGCAGCGAATCGTCGCTGTCTGGAAAGTCGCTCTCCTCGGTGCCCAAATTGCAGAGCGCAGCGAGGGCAGCAGCCAGCGCCAAGGCGCTTTGGAAACGCTGGCTGGGCTGTTTGGCGAGGGCTTGGTCGAAGAAGTCGTTGATGGCGCTAGGGAGACCGCGGACCAAATGGGTGGGGGGCGTGTGGGGTTGGTTGCGAATGATGTCGAAAAGCTCGCCGAGACCCACTCCACGGAACGGCAACACGCCAGTCAGGCAGCGGTACGCAATGACTGCCAGGGCCCACAGATCGGCGCGATGATCGACGTTTTTGGCGCCATGGACCTGCTCAGGGCTCATGAAACGCGGCGTGCCGACCAGCGTGCCTTCGGCGGTGCTGTCTTTGACGTGATCTTCACCGCCGAGCGCTTTGGCTAACCCGAAATCGACGACCTTGACGATGTCCTCTCCATGGTGACTGGTGATGAAGATGTTCGCTGGCTTGAGGTCGCGATGGATGATGCCGGCTTCGTGGGCGGTTGCGAGCGCGCGGCTTATTTGACCGACCAGACCCGCGACTTGGACCAAATTGAGGCTTTGATTCCCTTCGAGATGCGACCTCAGATCAGCGCCGTCGAGCAGCTCCATGACCATGAATGGCTCGCCGTCATCGATTCCATAGTCGTGCATTTGGACGATGTGGGGGCTGCGCAGGCGGGCCACGGCCATCGCCTCGCGCTCGAAACGAGCAAGTCCACGCTTCGAGGCCACTTTGGCACGCACCAATTTGAGGGCGACGGGACGGACGAGCTTGCAGTCCTTGGCAACCCACACCGAGCCCATACCACCACGACCGATGTGTCGCGCTAGTTGGTAGCGACCGCCGATGAGCATCCCGCGGCGATGACCCGCATCGTCCTCGAGCGAGTCTTCAGCGTCAGAGCTTCCGCTGGTGCCGGCACTTTCGTAGCCCACCGTGGGGGGCACCCCAGCGTCGCCCGCGTTTGGGTCGTCGGCGCTGTCGAAAGCGCTTGATGAACGTTGCCTCCCCATTTTTGCCATAGCCGGACGCCGCGTCAGCGCGGGCCCAAGCGAACATCATACATCGGCACGGCCCCGCCGCGAGGCCCAGCAAGTCAACTCAACCACAGGCCCCCGTCGAGCAGCTGCAGCCAGACGAGCCCTTAGGGAACAGGGCAGGAGGCTTGACCTTCACGTTGGGAGGCGGCCCATCGGCAAAACAGCGCACGCGACGGAACACCGTAGGATGGTTGACCATACGACCGCCATCGTTGTTGACCGATTGGAACTCTTGGCGCTTCGGATCGATCTTGCCGGTGAAGCGATCGAGGTTGTAGCGCAGCCCCCGCGGCTTTCGACCACAGATCACTTCGTCGAGCTTCCAGCTGGTGGCCTCGAACCGAAGGTTGAGACCCTCTTTGACTTCGCCCTTGCCCGTCAAGGCGAAGCGGAGTCGGTAGCGCTGGTTGCTGTCGCATTTGCCAGGTTGCTCTCGGTCGGGCCCGGCCCTCCAGGTGTGGTTGGTGATCTTACCAAAGAGCTTGTTCTTGTCGCCGTCGACCCGGTGAATCTCGAGGGTGAACTCCGACCACTGCCGGTCCTTCTTGATGTACTGGTGTGAGCGCCAGTAGCCTGCCACCTGGTCGTCTTCGCAGCTGGCTGCGGGCGGCAAGCGAGCACGCTGCGCTGCCACGGTGCCGGAGCTCTGACGGCTCTGTAATAACAGACACGCCAGCAGTGCACTCGCGAGCAGGCTCAGCAACCATCTACGATGACCGCGCCTCGAGCCAGTGTCGACCATGGCTACACGATGCCGCGAAGAGGCGGCGACCACAAGGTCGGCGGCAGCGGGGAGAGCGCTTGTGGGCAAACCTTCGGAAACTAGCAAGTAGGAACAGCAATGCGAATGCGAATGCAAACGCGTGGTGTGTCGAGGGCCCCAAGAGGGCGGGTTCAGCGGGCGCGTACTGTGATCGGTGCGCCGCGGCCTAGGCCGAGACCGTCGGCGGCGCTTTGCTCAGCGCGGGCGATCTCGAGAACGTCGAGTGAGTTGATGAGCGCGAGATAGTCGCCAGGGGTCACGTCACCATAGGTGCGCTGGAGCACCAGCTCACGGCCGCCAGCCTTGACCGTCGGCTCGTCCATCGATGCGAGCAGCTCAGCGCCGATGTTGGTTATCAAGTTGCCGAAGTTGTCCACGGCGATCACGACGCCGCTGATGCGGCCGGAAGTCACCGTGGGCTCTTCGACCCAGGAGGGCACGATGTTGTCGGTAGCTGGCCCGAGCTGATCGGGTCGCATGCTGCCCGCCGCCAGCGCAGCGCCTATGGGTGCAAAGATGTCGCGGCCGTGGAAGGTCGCGCTGACTTTGGACGGATCGATGCCCAGCGCAGGTGCCTGGCTCAGATCCAGCTTGAAGATGCGCGCTGCGTCGTGTTGTTGCACCAGGGGAGCAAGCAAGCCGTTATCCGGCGCCACGAAGGCATGGCCATCAGCAACGATGATGATGATGTCGCGCTTGGTCCCCACCCCTGGATCGACGACCGCTACGTGGGTGGTGCCCCGAGGAAAGTACCTGTAGGAGCGCTTGAGCCAGAAACCAGCCTCAGCGGGAAAATGCACGCTCGTCTCGTGGGTGAGGTCGATTAGGCGCGCCTTGGGGAAATGGGACAACATCACGCCCTTCATCGTCGCCACGAAGGGTCCCTTGTGGCCGAAGTCGGTGGTGAGCGTGATCACACCAGATGGCGAAAAGTCGCTTGTCACGGTCAAAGAATAACCGAGCCTGCGTGGTTTCGGCGTGGCTTTGGGCCGCAATCTTTGCGCTGTAGCACCCTTGGTACAGCTCCCTGGAACAAAGTACCCAGATCGGCGAGGGCCCGGCGGCGAGGGCAAGGCCCGATGCTTGTGGCGTACTGCTATTGGTTAGCGCGCTACCCCGAACAAGACGTCGCTGAACAGGCGCCCAGCCGAATCGCGGCGCAACGCATCGGCAGCCGAGATGACGGTCTGTAGATCCTGGCCAGGATTCGCACTGATGGTGACCTGATCGCTCTTGCCAAAACTGGGGCTGCTGTTCTTGATGCTCCGAGCGCAGCGTTGCAACGCTCCGAAATCGTAGCGGCCGTCGCGCTTTGGTACCGCCACGCCGATTCCCGTCGCCTCGCAGCCGGCGGCGATGTTGCCTTTGGAGGTCTTGAGAGCAAAACCGTCATTGGTGATGAGCACGGCCAAATATGCGTTGCTATTGGGCTTAGCAACGAGCGAGGGGCCTTGGGGCTTGGCCAGCGCCAAATCGATGCTCGTCAGCCAAGTCACCGACAATGTTGCGATCACGAACACCACGATGTTCATGATGATGTCGAGGTAGGGCACGATGTTGAGCTCGCCCACCTCCTCACCTTGCTCGGGCGTACGGGGCCTCGAGAGCCTGCGGATCTTGGATCTTTGGGCTGCGCTCAGATCATCGTCCATGCTGTTGCCTCCTCGCTGCTGTCTCGCGGGCGCGGAGCCAGCGGGCAACAAAGAGCACCGCCCAACCCCAAAGCGCTTGTACGAATCAGCGCAGCAAAGGATCCACAGACGGCCGAGTCGGTGGGCTCGAGGGATGCAGAAATGCTCGCTGTGCTGGTGTTTGGCGCCTCTGCATCCAAAAGCCCAATCGCAATTGAGTTGAACGCGCCTTCGAAGCGAATACGATGGGTGGTCTGCGCTACCAACTGGCGCAGCTAATTCTTGCTGAGGTTTCACGATGACGAGTTTGTTCAAAACAGGAGCCACCGCTTTTTTCGCGCTGGCATTGATCGCGGTCGCTTGCCAGGACACCAAAAGCAAGAACAACGGCAGCTCCAGCACGAGTAGCGGCAACACCAGCAGTGGCACCACCTCATCAGGCCAAGGTGGCGACGGCGGCGCAACCAACACGACGGGGAGCACCAGCAGCAACGGCACCGGCGGGCAAGGCCCCAAGGAGACGGACTGCAGCAACAACAAGGACGACGACGGCGACAGCTTCGTCGACTGCGACGACTTCGACTGCGAGGGCACGCCCGACTGCCCCCTGGATACCGAGAACACCGACGCGCTGTGCGCTGACAACATGGACAACGATGGCGACAACCTCACCGATTGTGAGGACGACTCTTGCCATGGCCATCCCAACGTGACGGTGTGCGTGGAGAGCTCCTGCACCGACAAGACGGACAACGACAAGGACGGCTACGTCGACTGCCAGGACAAGGACTGCTGGGCCGACCAGGCGTGCTCGAGCGAGGTCGAGGCAGGCGACGCGCAGTGTTCTGACAAGAACGACAACGACAACGACAACAAGATCGACTGCAAGGACCCCTCCTGCCACGCGACCTCGGCGAAATGTGTCGAGACCGCCTGCGATGACAAGACTGACAACGACGGCGACACCTACGTGGACTGCGACGACTTCGATTGTCTCTATACGGGCAACTGCCCCAACACCGAGGTGACCGACGCGACTTGCAGCGACGGAATGGACAACGACGGCAACAACTTCACCGATTGCGACGATTTCAGCTGTCAACAGTCGCCCCTGACAACCATCTGCGAGGGCAACGCGGTGACCTGCGCCGACGGCATCGACAACAACGGCGACGGTTTCGTCGACTGCAACGACTTCGCCTGCCGCAAGTGTGACGGCGACAAGAAGCACTCTGTCGGCACCTGCCCACCCTGCCCGAGCTGAGCGAGCGAGCCGTATCGTGAAACAGCGACTACGATCGCTGGTGCAGATGCAGCCCTTCACCTGGGCGGGGGGGCTCATCGTCGCGGCCAGCGCGGTGGCGCTGTTTCACTATGGGCTCGGCAAGATCGACCTGATTTTGCTTGGCGTTGGCGGCGTCGGCCTCGCCGTCAGCGCGCTCAGCTTGATTTTGACGGTGCTGACCGCGGTGCTCTGCCGCCGGGCCGCACGTAAGAGCGAGGGCGACAAGAGCGGACAGCAGTCGCTCGAGTGCGGCTACTGGGCCACCACCGGTTTTTCAATCCCCAGCTACTGGTACTTGCCTTTCGTATCGATACGCTGGAGCTGGGAAGAGCCGCGCGCCATCGTGCGGGTCAAGCGTAAGGGCGGTCGGGCCTACGAAGAGGTATTTGGCCAACGTCGCGGTCAAACCAAGCAGATCGTGAGACGCTTCGACATCGGCGACATCTTCGGCTTGTGCAAGATCACCTTCCGTTTGGCGCAGACAGGTGAGGTCCGCATGATGTCTTGGGTTGGGGCGCTACGGCAGATGCACGTGCTGCGCGGCCTGGCGAGCGGCGACGACATCTCGCATCCAGAGGGCCCCCCACAAGGCGACCGCTATGACATGCGGCACTACGTCCCCGGCGATCCGATCCGCTTCATTCTCTGGAAAGTGTTCGCCAAGACACGCCAGCTGGTGATTCGCACCCCCGAGCGCGCCATCAGTCAAGCCCGGCAAACCGCTGTCTACATGGTGGCCGATTCGGCCGATGAGCCCGCCGCGGGAGCCGCCAGAATGGCGGTCGATTTCGGTGCCTTCGGCAGCGACTGGGTGCTGGGCGCCGACGGCAGTGAGGGGGTCGCAACCTCGACAGACAAGGCGCTCGATCTGCTCGTCCGCTCAGCCGAGGTCAGTGAAGCAAGAGCGGGCGGAGGCCTGTCGACGTTCTTGAACACGGCAGCAGCAGGCTCGATGGCCCGGGCGGTGGTGTTCGTGCCGCCCCGTCCCGGTCCCTGGCTCGGCCGGGTGCAGAAAGCCGTCGCCGGCGTGGGCGGCTCGCGGATCCAATTCATCGTCGGTATCGACGGGCTCGACGGCGTGGTTGGGCTCGGCAGAGCCCGGAGTCGCTGGACGCGAGAGGACCGCCCAGACGATGACACGCTCTTTGCCGCCGCTTCTGCCAACGAGCTGGGTGAGGTGCTTCGGGGGCTCGGTCACAATGTGCTCGTGGTGGACCGCATGCGTGGTCACATCTTCACCGCTGCCCAGCTTCAGATGGCGCATCCTGGCGCTGGCTAGTCGCGATTGATGATGCAGGCTCAACGCACAGCAAACTTCGGTCATGCCCAACACGGCACTCATGTGGCGCCGCAGTTTGGCCGCAGCGCTGCAGCCGACGGACGTCAGCAAAGTCGCTGGCGCATCATGCGACATCCAGTGCGGGTAGTCGCCATGACCATCGCGGCGCTGGCACTGAGCTGGAGCTTGGTGGGCACCCAAGGAGCTGTACCGGCAGGGCTCGGCGCCGCGGCCGGCGTAGTACTCGGCGAATGGCTGGGGCGCGGCAAGCTCAAGCTGCAGGTGGTCTTGGGTGGGGCGGTCGCAGCGTTGTGTTTCGCTTGGCTGCTCGCTGTCACACTCACCTCGACTGCATGGCTCGCCAGCGGGCTGGGGCCGGGCCTGGCGCTGGGGCTGTCGGTCGTTCTACGTTTTGGCGCCGCTGCGTTGTTTCCCGTGTTGGCGCTTCGAGCGATGGCTGTTCGGCGCCCCGGGTTGGTTGCACTGGAGCTCATCGTCGTCGTCGCGGCATTGTCCGTATTGTTCTCCGCTCACCGGGGCGGCGTGATTTCCAGGCCGTTCTGGCTCAGCGACTGGGCGTGGCGTGCGGATGTCGATCCCGCCTATGTGCTGCTGGCGATCGGGGGTGGGGCGGTCGTCTTGCTCGCTTTGCTGATGATCACTGAGACAGGTCGCCAGATCTCGTGGATATCAGTGCTCGCGCTGCCAGCAGTTGCCGCACTGCTGATGAGCTTCTTGAACCTGACGGGCTTGCCGAAGCCCAAATCGGACAGCGACTTGGGGCTGACCGAAGAGAGCGACAAAGAGACGCGAAAGCAGTCGCTACCAGCCCAAGAACCAGACGACGGAAGGGGGAACAAGGACAAGGACAAAGACAAGGAAAACGACGGTAACCAAGGACCCAAACCGCCCCCATCCGGCAGCGGCGCCGCCTCGGCCAAGCCTGATGACAAGGACAAGGATGGTCAGAAGAGCAGCGAGTCAGATCCGGACAAGGACAAGAGTGACGGCAAGCGGAACAAGGACGACGAAGACGAGGACGAAGGCCCATCGAGCCAGCAGGGGCAGACCCCACTAGCCATCGTGCTGCTTGGCGACGATTACTCGCCGCCGCTGCAGATGTACTACTTCCGCCAAGATGTTTTGAGCCATTACAACGGTATGCGCTTGGTCGCAGCCAACCGCTCCGACGTCGATCGTGACGCGGTTACCGAGTTTCCCACCCGAAAGATCGAGCTGCAGCAGCCCCCAAAGAAATCCCGCAAGCTGGTCCGGGCGCGCGTCGCCTTGTTGACGGAGCACACCAAGCCATTCGGCCTCGAAGCACCAATACGCTTCGCCCCTTGGTCCAACCCCAATCCGCAACGCTTCGTGAGGTCCTACCGCTTCGAAGCTTTGGCGGTCAGCGTGGATTACGGCAAGCTGCTCGGGCGCAAGGTCGGCAACCCGAAGTGGTCCAAAGCCGTCAAGGACTACTACGTGGTTCCTTCCAAGGACCCACGCTTTGCCAAGCTCGCCAAAGAGATCGTGGCCAAGCTACCGCCCGACAAACAAAAGGACCTGTTCCTCAATGCACTGGCCATCAAGCTGTGGATGGACAAGGCGCTCACCTACTCGACCCGCGAACGGCACGCCAACGCAACCGATCCCACCGCCGACTTCTTGTTCGGCAACCGCATCGGCTACTGCGTACATTTCGCCCATGCTGCCGTGTACTTGTGGCGCAGCCTCGGCATCCCATCGCGCATCGGCGCCGGCTACGCCACCACCGAAGACGACCGCGAAGGCTCGAGCATCATGATCAACTCGGGCGACGGGCACGCCTGGCCTGAGCTGTACATCGAGGGAGTCGGCTGGACCGTGCTCGACATCTCAGCAGAACGAAACCTCGACCCAATCAAGGGCGGCGCCGACAAGGAGCTCCAGCGCAGACTCAGTGAGCTGGCGCGCGAGAAACCGCCTGGAGGCGACGATCCTGATCTCGGAAAACGACGCTGGCGCTTGCCCGCGTTCTGGAAGGTGCTGGCGGTGCTGCTGGGGGCCACCTTGTTGGTGCTCTACTCCATCAAGCTCTGGCGTCGGCTCGCGCCACGTTTCGCTGGTCGCCGCAGGATGACCCGGGTGGGCTATCGCCTCGCGCTGGATTGGCTCTCGGAAAATGGCTTGCAGCGAGCGCTCGGTGAGCCGCGCGAACAGTTCGCCCGCCGGGTTGCCAGCGCGCTTCCCTCCTTCGAGCGACTCACGCGCCTGCATTTGGCTGCCTATTGGGGCAACCCGGCCGTGGCCATGGATCAACGTGAGGAATTCGACTTGCGCACTTGGAAGACCTTGCTCGCGCAATTGCACCGCGAGGTGCGCAACACCACCAAGACTCACAAGCGGATGCTCAACGCGCTCAATCCGGCTTCTTTCGTTTGGTCGCGCTAACAGAGGAAACAGCAACAAGATGGGTTCAACGGACAAAAAGACGGACGACGACGCCGACGATCTCGGTGGCGACAAAATCCAGAGCAAGTACGTCACGGACGAGAAGGCGCCGCCGATCACGGATTTGGAGGGTGCTTACGGCGTCTTCACCCGCTTACGCAACCGCTTGCACGCGGCCGTCAAAGGGCGCGACGAGGTAATCGATCTCGTCATCATCGCCCTGCTTTCCGACGGTCATGTGCTGCTCGAAGACTTCCCGGGCTCAGGCAAGACCACCCTGGCAAAAGCTCTGGGCGACAGCATCATCGACGACATGCCGCACGACGATATCGTGGCCATTCGGCGCATCCAGTTCACGCCCGATCTGCTTCCCTCGGACGTGACGGGCACGACGGTGTTCGATCCCAACACCAACAAGTTCTTCTTCCGACCTGGCCCGATTTTCGCGCACATCGTGCTGGCTGACGAAATCAACCGCACCTCGCCCAAAGTGCAGAGCGCGCTGCTCGAGGCGATGGGCGAAAAGCAGACCACGGTAGACAACCGGACCCGCAAGCTGGATGACTTCTTCTTCGTCATCGCCACCCAGAACCCGCTCGACTTGGCCGGCACTTTTCCCTTGCCCAGCGCGCAGCTCGACCGCTTCTTGTTCAAGATCAAGATGGAGCACATCGCCCCTGAGTTCGAGCTGGAGATTCTGCGCGGGCTCAAGGAGCTCAAGGTGGCCACCGAGCGGCACGACTTGCCGCGTGTGACGCGCACGGAGGTGCTCGACGCCCGGCAGGTGACGATGGATCAAGTTCACGTCGATCCCAAAGTACATGACGCCCTGGTGGCGATCAGCCAACGAACCCGCACCGATCCGCGCATCTTGCAAGGCGCATCAACCCGCTCGTTGGTGCTCGCTCTGCCGGCACTTCAAGCCCGCGCTTTGAGCCAGCACCGCAACTACGTCACCGCCGATGACGTGTATGCATTGGCCGACAAGGTCTTCAGCCACCGACTCGAATTCGCCCCCGGAGTAGACAACCCCGACGCCGTCGTACAGGAGTGCTGCGCCCAGGAGCTCGAGCGCCTGGTGCAAATGAGCTTGCAGAAATAATGAAGCGAACGAGCGCCACCCTGCGAGGGCTCGCTGCCCTACTGCTGTTGATGATGACGTTGCTGGCCGGCGGCTCCGGCTCGCTGGCGCAATCGATCGCCCAAAAGGTCGCGGTCAGCGCCGAAGAGCGCGAGCTGGTCAAGCTGCTCGACGACAACCAGTTGGTCACGGCGCGCCGCAAGGTCGATGAGCTCCTCAAGCGCAGTCCCGAGTCGATGGTGGGCCACTACGTGCTCGGCCGCGTGATGGTTCAGTCCGAAGGCAACCTGCCCAAAGCGATGGCCCACCTCGGTCGCTGCCGCGAGCTGTACGAGAAGACCTACGCGGTGCATCCGCGGTCCGCAGGCGCACCCTGGCAGTTTCATCGCGAGCTGCTCTACCAAATCCAGAATCTCGCCCAGAGGATGGAGGAGTTTTCTTATCAGCTGGAGATCCTCGACTACCACGACTTGCTCTACGAGCCTGACCTGCTGGCGGAGCGAACCTGGCCGCTGATGCGCTTGGGCAAGTTCAAGAAGGCGCGTGAGGCCGCCAAAGCTGCCATCAACCGTGCAGGCTTCCAACGCTCGCTAGGGCTCAACGCGATGTGCGCCGTCGAGGGCGAGGCATTGCTGCGCAAGCCCTACTTCGAAGCTTGCCTCAAGGCGTTCGAGCACGCCAAAGCAGCGGACGTCAAAGGGGTGGACGACAAGCACGTCTCGACCACAGCAGTTCATGCTTACAACGCAGCGCTCGCAGCCCGTGCCGCCCTCTTGCCTGAGCGCGCTGAGAAGATTGCCACCGAGGGCACGCGGCGGTTGGCGTTTACCTCGGCCAACCCCTGGCGCTTGTTGGTGCAGCTGTACTCCGATCAAGGCCGCATGAAGGAGGCCGTCGACGCGTTGCGCGACATGCAAGCGTGGCGGACCAAACAGCCGCCCTCGATTCGCGATCAGACCCGCGCCGAGACCGACGTGGTGTTCAGCACGGTGTTGTTGCTCGCAGCCGAAACGAAGACCGGCATGCGACTGCTCGACTTGGCCATCGAGCGGCCCGATCGACGCGGGCTCAGCTCTTCTTCGCGAGAGCAAGCGCTCGGCGCCCACGCCTTACTTCGTCGTGCCCTGGCCCGAACCCAAGGAGAGTTGCTCGCCGAGCAAGCCAGCTATTCCGATGAGCCCGGGCTGATGAGCCGGGCTTACGACGGCGCCGGACGCAGCCTGAGCGTATGGGCTGACGAAGAGCGGATCGTCAGTGTGCTGAGCGACACCGATCGGCTGGTCTCCACCTTCCGCGTGTTCCTGCGGGGCGGCATCGAGCCAGTTCCGGTGTGGCTTTTGGGCGATCTCATCGACGTGCTCGGCACGGGAATCGTCGCTGCTGCCATCAAGCGCGCACGAAAGAAAGAAAGCGATCCGGGCGTGGTGCCCTATTTTGACGCGCTTGCGGCGGAGCTGGCGTTGGCTCGAGGAGACGAAAAGCGGGCCCTCAAGCTTGCTCAAAAAGCGCTCGAGACCCTACCTAAGCGCGAAGCTTTGCTCAAAGCACGCACCGCTGCCGCTGGTGCACGGGCCGCCAGAGACCGAGGCAAACGACAGCTGTACCTGTCGCTCCTCGAGCAAACCATGCAGCTCGATCCGAGCGTCATTCGTCGGCTGGGCATGAGCATTCCGGCGAAGATCAAGCTGGCTCAAAAGAGCAGGACGGGACAGCTGGTCGCCGAGAAGCTCGACGACTCCCCGAGGTTGGATAGCGAAAGCAAGGCTTTCGTCGTCGACGTGCTCGGCACCGGACGGGACCTGCAGGTGTGCTTGCGCGGTCCCCAAGGCGCCAAGCTCTCCTGTGCCGTGGCCTCTCCTCCCGACACCGATCCGAAAACCAAAAAGCCCAAGACCGAGAACGACGAAGAATACGCCACGCGCGTCGCCGCAGCCTTCCACAAGAAAGCGCTTGCCATGCCGCTAGGCCTTTCGGGCGTCGATCTATCTTCCCTCGACGGCTCCACCACCGTTGCTGAGCAAGCCGCCCGCGACCGCCTCAAGGGCATCCTCGACGGCGCGGTGAAGGACAAAAAGTAGCTAATGTCTCGGCGCTCGGTCGTCGCCCAATCGCACCGGGGTTTCTACGATGTGGTAGCCGATGGTGAGCTGACGGCCTTTCCGGCGCAGGCCCAAGGTGAAGCAAGAGCAGCGGCGCAACCTCGCATATGCCTCCAATGCTCGTTGGGGATCGGTCAAGGAGTAGCCGCTAACCGACTCTAGACAGTCTCCTTCCCGCAAACCCAGATGGCGCCACGGGGAGTTGGCACGCAGCGCGTGGATTTTCAGACAGACGACTTTGCCATCTTGAACGTGGGGACGAACCGAGCTCGGTGAGTGCAATTGCGCGCTGTCCAAGAGCTGGTCGACGAAAGCCCTCGGCAGCACGTATTCGAGCGCTCCCTTTGTCGCTCGACAGCTGTGCGCGCTGTCGCAAGGGGCATGCACTACTGTTTCCGCCTCGAGCTCGACGCCGAAGGCAGCCACGATATCGTCGACGAGGTAGTCACCCGGCGGCGGCAGCGCAGCGTGGGCTGCGACGAGACGCATGAGCAATGCCTCCACTGCGTCTGGCCGAGGCGCAGCATGAGCGTCGAGCCGGCCGGACAGAATGATGACAGGAACAGCCAGGACGACGAGCATGCTCGCCACGAGCAGGCCGCTCAGCCAGCGCCGAGGACTAGGTTCCCGGCCGAGGGCTGCAAGGCGCGAGCCCACGCGGCTGAGCTCGGCAGCCAAAACCTCTTGGCGCTGCAGCAGGGCAAGGCGTTCGTCTCGGTAAGGCACTGCCCAGAGTCAACAGGGGCCAGTCCGGCTTATTCCATCCGGCCAGGATGTTACCAGGTCACGTCTTGCTGCCAGTGGCGCACGCTTGGCCGGTTAGGCACTTCGGACTCATCGAGGATTTCGACGGACGCGCCGCGTGTACGGGCCTGTTGGCTGTCATGTGCAGGCGCCCCGCTCAGGGCGCGCGCTCCAACCAGTCCTGCGTAGGCAACAGCAGGTGCGGCCACGAGCGCCAACACGCAGAGCGCCAGAAAGTACGCGCCCCAACCTGAGTAGCTTGGCTGAAACCGATGGGGAATGCGGGCAACCAAACCCGTGCGCAGGCCCATCAAGCGTGCGCGCACGCTAGTGAGCTCCTCCTCCAGAAGGTTCTGCCGTGTCTCCAGGGCCCGGCGTTCATCTCGATAGGGCATTACGTCTAGTCAACAGTGCGGCAGAGCGGACTATTCCGCAAACAACGCTCCCGTCGACGAATCACACACTTGTACGCCTCCTTGGGTGCTCTTGGGGGTCGCTTGATATACGATGGTCGGCCGTGTGCTCGCAGCCTGCGCCCCCCACTGAACGCGCCTTGGTCCCAGGGCTCGTCATCGCACGCAAGTTTGCCTTGCTACGCGAGATTGCCAGCGGCGGCATGGGCAGCGTCTTCGTGGCCACCGACATGCGGCTCAATCGCAAGGTCGCCATCAAGCTTCTACAGCCACAAATCGCACACTTGCCTCATATCAAGCGCCGTTTTCTGCGCGAGGCACAAGCGACCGCGCGGATCCGGCACCCCAATGTCGTGGCAGTCCACGATCTGGGTGCTTCACGTGACGGCACCCTGTTCATCGTCCAAGAGCTGCTCGAAGGTGAGAACATACGCGAGCACGTGACGCGCTGCGGCGCGATGACGCTCGACCAAGCGCTCGACGTGGCATTGCCTGTGATGAGCGCCCTCGATGCCGCCCACCGTGTCGGCATCGTTCACCGCGACGTCAAGCCAGACAACATCGTGCTGGCACGGATGAGCGACGGCAGCTGCTTGCCCAAGCTGCTCGATTTTGGGGTAGCGAAAGCGCCCATGATCGCCGAAGGCAGGCCCACGGGCCACGGCCAGCAAGTGGGCACGCCTGCGTACATGGCGCCGGAGCAAGCGCGCGGCGATCGAGGCGTCGACGGACGGGCCGACATGTGGGCCATCACGGTCGTACTGCTCGAAATGCTCAACAACAGGATGGTGTTTCCAGGCCCTGCCGACGCCGTCACCTTCGTACAGATCCTCAACAACGCCGCCGACCACATCGCCAAGGCGACCGAGCGTCTGCCATCCGAAGTGCGGGATGTGATCGTCCGGGCCATGGCCCCCGGCGTGGCGCAACGCTACCCGAACATGCCGGCCTACCAACAGGCCTTGCAGCAAGCCTGTGGACGTTCCTACGGCACACCTGAGCCAGTGATCGAAGTACCCGAAGCCCTTCCTTCCTGGATGGGCGGTGAAGACATTGACGCGCTGCCTCCGGGCGATGATGGCCCAGAACTGCAGGGCGCAGGCCGACAAGGCGCGGGCATGGACGAGATGGCTGGCGGCGACGACCAGCCCATCTCGGCAGCCGGTGAGGCCGTGCAAGCGCTCGAGATGAACGCCCTGGAGGAAGCGACCGAGCGCGCCCAGCGGGTGCTCGACGACGCAGAGACCGAGGGCGGGCTGCGCGCCAGGATGTTGTTGGTTCAGGCCATCGCTCAGCTGTGGCTCGGTGACCACGAGGCTTGCTGTGAAGCAGCACGCGGCGCCATGGCGGACTTCGAGGCCGGCAGCACCGCCTGGTACGTCGCCCTCGGCCATTTCGCATCTGCAGTAGGCGCTGGCGGCGACAGTGAGCAGCTCGACGATGTCCTCGAGCTGCTCGTCGAATATGAGCCCTCCGACGAAGCCGTAGACGCGCACGCCATCGCTAGCTGTCGCGCAGCGGTCACGTTGTTGCGCAAAGGTCGACGCGATGAGGCAGAGTCGTTGCTCGAGACCGTGGAGAGCTTCGCAAGCGCTGGCGCCGATGATCTGGTGTTGGCATGGCGCGCTGTGGTGCGCTCGACTCTGGCAGCCCAACTCGGCGACGCGAGCGCGTACCTCTCACACGTGGGGCATGCGGTGGAGTACTTCACCGTCAAAGGCGACATTCGCAACGCTTGCCACCAGCGGCTCAACTTGGGCGATGCGTTGATGCAACTAGGCGCTTACGCCCGGGCCGAGCGAACGCTCAGGGAAGTGGTCGCCGTGGCCGATCCCATGCGCCTGGTGCTGGCCTCGCCGGCCCGAGTCAACCTCGGCTTCACACTGGCGCGCCGGGGCAAGCTCGAGCGAGCCTACGAAGTCGTTCAGAAGGGCCTCGAGCAGGCAGCCGCGCATGGTCTGAAGCGCTTCGAGGCTGTAGGTAACGGCTACCTCGCGGTCGTCCTGTCCTCCAGCGGAAAGCTCGAAGAAGCCGAGCAAGCAGCACAGCGGGGTGTCGAGCACGCGCAAGCCTTCCCTTCCCTATTGGCTTGTGCCCACGCCATCTTGGGCGGGATCCTCTTGATGCAAGAGCGCAACGACGACGCCCTGAGCTCATCGCGCGTCGCCATGGATCTGCTCACAGAGCTCGGCGCCGTCGAGGAGGGCGAAGCGCTCATTCGTCTGGTTCACGCCACGTCGCTGGCGGCAACCGGACAAGCGGACCTGGCCCACGACACGATCGTCGAAGCCCGGCGCCGGCTTCGCGAACGGGCTCGCTGCATCGCTGACCGCGCCTGGCGGCGGAGCTTCCTTTCCAACGTGCCCGAGAACGCCCAAACGCTCACGCTGGCGCAAGCCTGGGCGCGCGAACGCAGCGGCGGTCGCAAGAAATCACGCCGCGTCGCGCTGACGATGCTGGGCCTAGGCGATCGACGAAACTAGGGGCTGGCGCAAGAGACGTTTCGCGCACGCGTGCCCAAGTCGATGGTGGGGTGATTTCGAGCGGTTCGGCTTGAATTCTCTGGGCGAGCTGTCCGCGCGGCCGGGGCGGATGGAAGCGCTGTTGCGCGGCCTCCGGATCGGGCTTGGCCGCAACCATGTGGCTCGTCACATCGCCCTGCTGCGTGCCGGATTGGGTGCCCTAACGCGCAGCTCGCCGGGGCCGTCGCTGCGCGACGAGTATAGCCCCGACGAGCCCATGGCCTCATGGTGGGAAAGAGCGTCCCGCTTCGTCTCGTGCTGCAGACCCTGTGGCGTTGCCTGCACACTCCCTCCGGCCGCGCAACAGCGCTTCCACCCACCCCACCCACGCTACCGTGGGCTGTGAACTGTGGCAGGAATCAGCTCGGGCCCATTTCGCCCAAATGAAGTAGTGGCATCTCGGGCGGTTTACCCCCGCCCGCCCCCCGGCTGAATCCGCGCCCGAGCCCGCGCCCGCGCCCCCGCCCCCGCCCCGGCCCCGGGGCGGCGCCCCCGCCGCCCCCCCCCCCCCCGCGAGCACCTCCGCGTCCGCGCTCGCGTTTCCGGAACGAAAACCCACACCACCAGCAGGCCATTGACGCCGAAAGACTCGTTCCGGAACGAAAACCCACACCACCAGCAGCCGCAGCCCCGAAGGAGCCCATTGAGGCCGACAGACTCGTTCCGGAATTCCGGAACGACTCGATGGGCCTTCAAGAAAGACGGGTGTCACACAGCGTCAGGGCGGACCAGGGCTGTTGCATACCTCCTCGACGATTCGGGGCCTCGCTTGCCGATGCCGATGTGTCGTAGATACACTGAAGCGTTGTCGATGACTCGCTCCATCAATCCGAATCCATTCGTTCTTCTCAGACTCGTTGCGTTGCTGACGGTTTGCTCCTTCGGTGTTTCCACGCACGCCCAAGCTCGACGGCCGTTCAGCGCGACAAAGGCCCCGAAGTCGTGGAAATGCAGCGCCGCGCTGTATGCGCAAAAGGCATCGACCGCGGCCGCTAGCTGCAACTGCGGTTGCGGCGCGCCGGACCCCGATTGCCAAAGCCTCGCCTGCTCTGTGGGGTCGCCGTTCTGTGTCCAAGGCGTGTGTGTCGAGCTCAACAACTTCAACAAAGCCCTCCACTCCTGCAAGAAAGAGGATCTGAAGCTCGCCACCCCCATCGAGGGCAAGGTGTCGCAAGATTGGATCGTCAAGAACTACTACGATCACGACAAAGGCAACAAAACCCTCAAAGACTACACGGGCGCCGTCGGCGCCTCCGCCAAGACCTACGATGGGCACATCGGCATCGATTATCGGGCCCGGAGCTTGCGATCGATTGACGAGAAACAACACGTTGTGGCTGCCGCCGCGGGTGTGGTGATCAACCTCGGCAATTCGGTCAGCTTCGACCGAAGCACGGAAACCACGTTCAAGTATCCAGCTTTCGCCTTCGATCCCTATCACTTCAACAGCGGCGAAGGCAATTTCGTCACCGTTCGACACAAGAACGGTTTCAAGACGCGCTACGTTCACAATGCCTACGGCAGCGTCCTGGTCAAGAAGGGTGACGTTGTCGCTGAAGGGCAACAGCTTGCGGTCGTAGGTAGCTCGGGCAAGTCCACTTCGGCGCACCTGCATTTCGAGGTCAAGGACTGCGATGACAAGCCTCTCGATCCTTTCAAGCACGGTCTGTTCAAGACTCCAGCTCCGTACAACCCCCCGCTAGGGCTGCTCGAGCTCGCGTTGCAACGCGGCAATGTCGATCTGCCGTTTCACGCTCAGGACCCAGGGCCGCAGTTGGTTCAGTTGCAACCAGGAGAGAGGCTGGGCCTGACCGCCATCATCGCCGGCGGCAGGGGCAAGAAAGTGCATTTCGAGTTGCGCGCCCCCGGCAAAAAGTCCGCGACCCACGCGCGGACGGTGAAGGCCGACGCGAAAGCTCAGACCGAACCGGTGTTCCAGGAGTGGCTGGTCCACAAGCCTGGGATTTGGCACTTGCGCGTCAGCGAGCTCAAACCTGGGTATTCCAAAGCGAGTTGGCCAAAGCTCGCCGACCAATACTTCCTCGTCAAACATCTGGGAGCGGACAAGCAGGTCGTCACACTGGGGCCGCTGCCCTCGAGTCACTTTCTCAAGCAATACAAAACCAAGCTCACTTTGGGCTACCAGCCCGTGTGGATCGACGTGTTCGAGACGACGGGGTCACCATTGATTGTCGCCGTCATGGATCGAGATCACAAAGTAGAGCGGCGCGCCTACTTCGACTTGGCCATGAACGCATTGCTCCCCTTGATCGGCCAACGTGGCGTGCGGGGCTTCGTGCCCGTACGCGTCGAGTCCTATTTCAAGGGGAACCAGAAGCGCTTCGCGGTATTGCTCGAACGCCGGGCCGGCGCCAACTACGCCATCGAGGTGCGCAACCACTCGATGGCCAAACCCGATCCACGCTACCATTTCGTCGTCGCCCGCCTGGTGCGAAAAAACAAGTGGGTCAAACAGCGAGTCATGATGGAGGCGGCGGGGTTCCGCCCCATTTCGCTCAGCGCCATCGGCGACTCGCAGAATCGCTATTATGTGACCACCGGCTGGGTTCGCCGGCCTCTCGAACATTGCCTACGGCTATTCCTATCCTGCAAAGAGCCTCGCGGCCAAGATGGCTTACCACAAGAAGAAGGGGCGTTTCCTCACCTACGTCGATGGGTGGAACCGTCAAGGGATGGGGCGCGTTGCCTACATCGCGAGCGGTTGGAATCCCGGTTGGACCAAGACGCTGTACGGTGTGTCACAGGTCGAGCTCAAGGGAATGCTCGGGGGCGTGTCCA
>CAZRGL010000023.1:12299-39515 GCA_964599485.1 uncultured Polyangiaceae bacterium | reverse complement strand
ACATCGCCTAAAAGGGTGGCGCCATTTGGTCTTGGGAGCACGACTCCACGGCGCACGCGGTGGTAGGGTTGATGGCCAACCCGTCCCGCGCGCCGAACGATGCTGCCCTCATCGCAGTCGATGCGCACGAGTTCTTGGCCAGCCGCTCTGAGGACTTACTGGTGCAATTGCGCGTATCGATGGCCATCGTTCGTGGAATCGCGCGCGGCGAACGCGACGATCAAGGGCACCTCATCCGTCATCAGCTCAACGAGCCCGCTATTTTTCTGGCCGATCAACTCGGCGCAAAGACTCCGTTCGGCAAGACCTGGGTTGCGGGAGGCGTGTTCCGCTTGGTTCGCCGCGATTTTCGCTGGAGTGATGGGCCGGCGCTCAAGCTAGACAGCAAGGCACCGCAAAAGGCCCCGTCTCGGATGAGGGTGTACGTGCTGCTGCGCCCCTTGTCCGCCGAAGAGCGCACCGTGGAATTGACCCTCAATCCCAACGACTTGGTGGGGCGCGACGCGGAGAAAGCCGACTTGCATGCCGCCTATCACCGGGCAGTGTACCACCCTGGGGTCAGCACACCGCCCCCACCCGATTCCTCGGGGCGTGGCCACGTCCGCAAGCCCAAACAACGAGCCGGCGAGATGCTGGCACGCGTCATCGTCGGTGAAATGGGCATCGGCAAGACGGCGTTGGTAGACGCGTTTCTGAGCGAGCTCAGCGATGAAGCACGGGTGTTCCGGATCGAATGCTCACCCGTGAAGATCGAGCTGCCCTACGCCACCGTGAGCGAGATGTTGCGCGAGGTCATCGGTATTGCGGCCGATGAAAACTTCGAAGAGGCAGGAGAACAGATCGAGCGCGTGCTGCGAATCAAGAAGTCTTCGGCCCGCGCCAAGAAGATGGTGGATTGCATCACCGAGCTGGTAACCGAAAAGCAGCCAGAGTTGCAGGACGAGGACGACGCTGTCCGGCACCACGATCTGATTGTTCAGGGCATTCGTTTGCTGTTCGGTGTGATGGCAGCGGAATCGCCCGTCGTCATCGTCATCGACGGGCTTCAATGGAGTGACAAGGCCAGCCTACAGGTGCTCGAACGCATCCTGGAGCGCAAGGAGAGCTCCCCTGTGCTCACCTTGCTCGTCACGCGTCCCGATGAACGAGTGAACCCCTTCATCGAGGGCATGGTGCGCAACGAGCTGCGGGGGCTTGCTGCCGATCAGCAACTTCGACTCGTTCAGGCCAGGCTCGGGGTGCGTGAAGGGGTGGCCGCGGTGTGCCGTGACTTGGTGCCTCGGGTGGGGGGAAACCCATTCTTCTTGCTCGAGATCGTTTATGCGTTGCTCGAGCAAGGCGCACTGGAGATTGTCGAGCCCGAAGACCGCCAAGAACCTGTGCTGGTTCGCCACGAAGAGCGCTTGTTCGAGCAGGTAGACGCATTGCCCTCCACCATCGAGCAACTCGTTGGCGATCGCCTCAACGAGCTGCCCAGCGCCGAGCACGATGTGGTCGACTGGCTAGCGGTTGCGGGAGGCCCGCTTTCCGAGGCGGACTTGATGGCACTCACGCGCTTGGCCGACGACGAAGCCATCACCCGGTTGTGCGCCCGGGGCTTGTGCGATCGCCGAGGCCGCGCCATCGACTTTCGCCACCCGCTGGCGCGCGACGTGGCATACAACGAGCTCGAACCGGTCCACCGCGCCCGGATGCACCGTCGCTTGGGCACCTATCTCGCCACCACTGCGCTAGCCCATGGCCTTTCAGCTGCAATTGTCGCCCAACACTTGGAGCGCGGTGAGGCCCCAAACGAGGCGGCAGAGCTCTACATGGTGGCGGCGCTCGCGGCTCAGAGCGCACACCAGACGCAGCTAGCGCAGCGCTACTTCAACCGCACACTTGCGCTATTGCCTGCTGGTGACAGCCGCCGCTTGGTGGCACACGAGGCCCTCGAGAAGCTCTACCGGCACCAGGGGCGGGGTCAGGAGCGCCGCTTTCATTTGGAAGCGTTGCGCCGCCTCGCCCGAGAATCCCGCGAGGCGCGATGGGTAGCGGTCGCCCTCGTGCGTACCGCACAGATCGACTTGGACGAAGGAGCGATGGCCAACGGTTTGCCCGCCGCGCAACGCGGTTTCGAAGTCGCAGAGCTCGCCAAACAACCGGATCTGCAAGTCGAAGCCCAGATCGTGCTCTGTGAGTTGCTGCGCGACCTCGGCGATGTCAACGGCGCCCTCGATGCATGCGACAAGGCCTTGCGGGTGGCGACAACATCGACCGTATC
Source organism: uncultured Polyangiaceae bacterium (assembly GCA_964599485.1). Lineage (GTDB taxonomy): Bacteria > Myxococcota_A > Polyangia > Polyangiales > Polyangiaceae > JAPYTK01. The sequence continues at coordinate 37,252 of CAZRGL010000023.1, read as the reverse complement.
GCGGCGTGCCCGCGCTGAGGTGCTGCGGGCCAAGGGCGTGCTGTTGCGCCGCGCCGGCCGGTTGAACGCGGCTGTCGAGGCCCATGCCGAAGCCATCGCCACGTTCAAGACGGTGGGTGCGCGCCGCAGCGAGGCGCGGGCGCGAAATGCGCTCGGCTTCGCCCTTTTCGTGCAAGGCAGATACGAAGACTGCATCGCCCTGTGCCTGTCCTCACTTGGCATCGATGTGATGATCGGTGGGCGATTCAAAGTAGCCAAGACGATGGCGAACGTCGGCATGTCCTACGCCCGACTCGGGGACGCTGAGCACGGGCTGGCCTACCTGAAACGAGCACGCGAAGCCCACGAACGTTATGAAGACCACGATGGCCGCGTCGACACCCTGCTGGTCACCGCCAGCGTGCTCATCGAGCAAGGTGAGATCGAAGAGGCCAAACAGCTGTTTGGAGACGCCAGCGCCTTGGCCGAAGTATCGGGCAGCGCCTACGACAAGATCCACCAACTGGTGGTCCGCGCGTTGCTCGCGCGAGCCGAGCCGGATCCAATCGCCGCGGCCGCCTACGCGTCAGAAGCCCGTCAGCTGGCTGAGAGTCAAGCTTTGGTCAGCTACCACGTCTATGCAACAGCCATCGAGGCGAGCGCCCGGGTCGCGATTGGCGACTCGCAAGCCGGGGTGCTGTTGGCGACCACTGCGCTCGGCTCGGTCGAAGCGATGGAGGGCTCCGAGTACAGCATCGAGGTGCGATCGCTATGCTGCGAGACGGTGATCCATGCCCTCGAGAAGGACAGCCGCGAAGGTGCCGTACCCACGATGACAGCAGACGTATGTCGACGCGCGCTGAACCAGGTTGACAAGGTCGCCGGCTACATTCGCGATTTGCGTTTGCGCGAGCTGTTCTTCCAACGGCCGCCGGTCAGGGCCATCGTCGGCCAAGCCATGAGATTCGCATCGTTGAGCGGCGGCCCCCTCGACTTGCCCAACGATCCTGGAATCTAGCGATCCTGGAATCTAGCGATCCTGGAATCTAGCGATCCTGGAATCTAGCGATCCTGGAATTGGAGTGCTAGGTCGGCAACGGTGGCGGTCGTACGCGCGGCTGTTCCGGTGGATGCTCTTCGTCGGCGCAGTCCAGCAAGCGATTGATGTTCTGATTCTCTTCTGCGGTGAGCTCGACGAACCGAACGGCGAACAATGTTCCATCCTTGTTCTTCTGGATCCGCACGATTTCCCCTTTGACCTGAAGGGTATCGAGATCGACAGGATGGATGATCGCGATCTCGACTACGCGACCATGCTGGACCCACGCTGGGGTCTTGAGGCTACCCATGTTGACCAACGCACCTGAGCGGCTGATGTTGGTCAGGTCCATGATGTAGTCGACCTTGCCGCGCTTGACGCGAACTTGGGCCATCACCTCGAAGCGCGGATCAGCGCGTCGGTTGGCTCCTGGATCACTCATATTCATGGGCTTAGGCGGACCTGGGACGTTACCAGAACCTCTCGATAATAGCCAAGGGGTGGGGGTCCAACTCTTGGAATAATCACAGTTTGTAACCAAGCCGTTCTTGCAGCTCGATTCGACTGCGAACGAAAGTCCCGCGACCATGGGCGACGATGCGTTGCGCCTCATCGCGCAAAACTGCATCAGCGAGAAAGCTGCTCTTGGTGGCATGGATCACCTTGGCCTCGGCGATGAGCTTGCCGGCGGTGACCGGACGAAGCAGGTGAACCTCGAATTGGGAGGTGAGCACGAACACGTCCTCGACGAGCGAATTGGCGGCAAAGAACGCGGCGTCGTCGAGCGCCTTGAAGTAGGCCGAGCCGTGCAGGGCCCCCGCGGCATGGAAGAGCTCTGGTTGTGCCTCCACTTCGAGCTTGGCTGAGCCTTTCTCGATGCGCAGCACTACCTGATAGATCTTGTTGATCGGCGCACTGAGATACATCGCTTCGAGCTTACGGAAGTGGGTCTGCTGCGGAGTCATGGCTGCAGCCTACCACTTCAATTAAGTAGGTTGACATCCATTAAGTACGATTTATTATCCAATCTCGATGGGTATGGCGCGTAAAGCTGATCGGGTCGCCGACGACTTGCTCAGACGAATCGTTCGCGGCGAGCTAGCAGCCGGGGCGTTGCTTCCAAAAGAGGACCTGCTTGCAACCCACTATCAGGTCAACCGCGGAGTCGTCCGCGAGGCCATCAAGCAGCTCGAGGTGCACGAGCTGGTGCGCCCGGTGAAACGACGCGGCACCGAGGTGCTCGATCCACTTCGCTCTCCGTCTCCGGAGGTGTTGCGGGCGATGCTCACTCCGCGACTTGGCGTGGTCGATCAGAACGTGCTCGCAGAGCTGCTGGACGTTCGGGCACAGCTCGATGTCGAGATGACGGGGCTCGCGGCCGAGCGGCGCGACGACGAGCACCTCGCCGAAATGGCGGCCTGCGTGGATGAGCTGCACGCAGCACTGGGTCGACCAGATGCGTATTCGGCGGCAATGCATGAGTTTGCGCTGTGTATGGCGCGAGCCACGCACAATCGAATCTACCGCATGCTCGTACACTGGCACCGCCGTGTGAGCGTCGACGTGCCCGTGCTGCAGATGATGACACGCTTGGCCAACGAGGCTCACCTCGAAGGGGTGCGCATGCTGATCGAGCTCATCCGCAAACGGCAAGTCGACCAGGCACGCGCGTTGGTCACTGCCGTTCATGCTTGGGTCGTGCCACGCATTCTGGCGGCAGCAGGGCTGTCCAGCGGTGAAATGCCGACCACGTTCGAATGAAGGGGCGAGAGCAATGACACAACGAGCAACCGTGCACCATCGGCCGAATCACAGCAGCCCATCGTCATCCGCACAGCGAGCGAAGGGGCCCTGGCATCGACGTATCCCTGGCTTGCACGTCCTCAAGCTGAAAGGCAGCCACTACGAAATGGGGCGACAGCATGGTGAGATGCTCGCTGACGAGATTCGCCGCGGCCCCATCCCCTACTACCGCACCTATCTCGAGCGCATGATGGGTCGGTCAGGCTTGGGTGCAGTGACGCCCGTGGCCTGGTCGCTCGCCCAGCAGCTGGTTGGAACGCGTGTCAGAGCGGGATTGCCTGGGTACGCGCTCGAAGCGATCACGGGGATGGCACAGGGCGCCGGCTTGGATCTGCGGCAGACACTGCAAGGCTGCACCATGCCTGACACATTGCTCTGGGTCGCCAGTCGCATGATGCAGCTCAGAGGCGTTGGTCCAGCGGTCCATCACCGACTGGCGCTCGGCATGGGTTGCACCAGCGCGATTGCTCATGGTGAGGCCACCGCCGACGGCAAGCTGCTGCACGCCCGCAATTTCGACTACCACGGGGTCGAGTGCTGGCCGCGCAGCACGGCGGTCGTCTTTCACGAGCCCGACGAGGGCTTGCGCTACGTGTCGATCGGCGCCGCCGGAGTGTTGCTCGGAGGAGTAACCGCGATGAACGAAGCGGGGCTGACGCTGACCGTGCATCAGCACATGTTCACCAGTCGAACGAAGCTCGGCGGGATGCCGGCTGGTGTCATTGGCGACCGCGTCATGCGCGAAGCCCGCAACCTGGACGAGGCCGAAGAGATCCTACGTGCTCATCGCCCCATTGGTTGCTGGACCAACCTCATCACCGACGGCAAGCGCCGCGAGGTTCTCTGTTGGGAGGAGAACCCAGAGCGCCAGGTGGCGATGCGGTTCAGCGCCGACGACGAGACTTCCCCGACAAACACCTTCGGCTACGCCAACATCTACCTAGACGAGCAACTGGGTGAGACCGAATTGAACCTCTACCCCTCCTACTGGCGCCACAACCTCGGACGCATGCGTCGCGTCAATGCGCTGCTGGCAAAACACAACGGCACGATTGACGCCGACAGGATGGCCGCTTTCTTGGGCGACGAGGGCGAGGGCAACTGCCGTATCGCCACCAGCATCGGCATGCTGATGACGGTGGGCTCGGTGGTGTTTCGCCCGGAGGACGGGGTGTTTTGGGTAGGCGCGGGAGAAGCGCCCACCAGTCAACGAGGCTTCGTTCCATTTGATCTGCAGGGTGAGCGCCACGCACCAGAGCAGGGCACGCTCGGCGGTGGAATTTGCCACGATGCAGAGTCCAGCGAAGCCTTCGCCTCATACCGGCAAGCGTACGTCGCCTACCTCGACCACAACGACACCGGCCAGGCCCTTCGTTTGATGCAACACGCTTGCGAGCTGCAGCCTGACCAGCCCCTCTATCAATGCTTGTCGGGCCTACTCGCCCTGCAACAAGGTGACGGTCGGACAGCTTTTGCGGCTTTCAGCCGTGCTTTGGAGATCGGTCACGAGCATCCCGAACGGCTCGCCCAATTCCACCTGTGGCGAGCGCGCGCCGCCGACTTGAACGAGCTACGGACCGACAGCTGTCGCGACTACCGGGCCGCGCTGGGACAGCCCGCCGATCCGGCAGTGGCTCGGGCTGCCCAAGCTGGTCTGCGTCAGGCCTTCAGTCTGCGCCGAGCAAAACGCATCGACATCGACTTCACCTACGCAGATGTCGTAACGCCTTGAGCAAGCATCCCTAGCGCAACTTTGCGGTCTCGGAGATAGGACGGATTCGGCCGCCGCCGCTTTGCGGTTGTTCCGCCGACGAGACAGTGTTTGGATGCCTCTGATGTCAGCGCCTGGTGGATATGGCCCCCCGCCTGGGGGTGGAGGTGGTTACCCGGGTGCACCGGGTGGCGGTGGTTATGGACCTCCTCCTGGTGGCGGACCTCCGATGGGTGGACCCCCGATGGGCGGACCTCCTGGTGGCCCCCCGATGGGCGGACCTCCTGGTGGCCCCATGGGCGGACCTCCTGGTGGCCCCATGGGCGGACCTCCGATGGGTGGACCCCCGATGGGCGGACCCCCGATGGGCGGACCCCCGATGGGCGGACCCCCGATGGGCGGACCTATGGGCGGGCCGATGCAACCGCAGAAGAAGGGGCCGCCTGTCGCTTTGATGGTCGGCGGAGGCTGCGGCGTATTGGCTGTCGTCGGCGTCATCATCTTGGTCGTCGTCTTGGCGGTAACCAGGGGCGGCGATGACGACGACGACCAACCCGTTGCTCAAAAACCGAGCACGCCGACACAGCCCACCCAAGGACAGCGGCCCACGAACCCGGCGGTGGGCGCTGTCTACAAGCGCATTCCGCACACCAACGTTTCGGTGCCGATACCGGCTGGTTGGCGGGAGGACAAGGTCAGCTTCTACACCCGCGCCATTGCTCCGACTCGCGACGCAGTGATCGCATTTACGACCGTGTCGAGCTACGGGGAGTGGGCCGGTAGAACTCAGCACGCGTTCCGGGTCTTCAGCATCAGGAACTGCTCGTTTGGCGCGGCGGTGCGCGGCAAGCTCGGTTCGAGCAACATGCGGTCCCGCCTCAAAGAAGGAACGTGCACCTGGAACGGCATTTCCGCCAACGTCGCTACGGTGTTGGTCGAATCAGGTCGCCGAGCCCACCCTCTGGTGTTCTACGGTGTGGCCAAGTCCGCGTCCGCCAAGGTGAAGGCTCAGGCCAAACACGTGGTCCTGAACATGCGCCGGCGCTAAGCGGTCGATTCGTTCCTTCAAATGGGTGCCATGGGCGCCTTCGCCCGCGCGCCTTCGCCCCGCATGGGGCACGCGAGTCCGTAGCGCCTCTTGGACGATACACCGTCCGCCGCGAAGCGATTTTGGGGTGGGGCCCCGTCGCCGAAGGCGATGGGGCGGGGTCTTTTCAAAGACCCCGAGAATACACACGCTACTGGCCAACAGGAGGCGCTTGCGAAGGAATCGCGCGATGGGGCGCGCGAGTCCGTAGCGCCCTCTGGGGCCGGCAGCTAAAGCCCTTCGCCGATCGCGATCACGCCTACTAGGGCGATGACGGTCAGAAACACGAGGCCGATGCGCAGCACGAAGATCATGTGAAGCGTGTCGAGCGCTTTCATCATGTGCTGCAAGTCGCTGCCTTCCGTGTTGACCACGCGGCGAAATGCATTGCCGGCTACGACACCAAGAACGCACACCACCAGATAGCAGGCCGCCGAGACGATGCCGGCGCCGAAGTCGAAGACGAGGATCGCAAGGCCGGTGTCCTTGAAGCCGCCGCCGCCAACGAGCGCGAAGGCTAGGTGTACGGCCACCATGACGAAGGACGCGCCAGAAAGCGCCATTGCCCACGTAGCCGCCTTGCCGATCGTTTCATTCTCTCGACTGGTGAATTCGTATGCGTCTTGGCTTTGCGACATCGTCAGACCCCCACCACCACGGCAAGCACCGCGAATACGACCGCTGCTACACCGATGACGATCACCTCGATGCGAAACGCCCTAGCGAGCTGATTGAGCGAGCCCATCAGAAGCTCGACGTCGTTGCCTTCTGTGGTGACGACCTTGGTCAACGCCTGACCTGCCTTGCGATAGAGCCCCCCTACGAGGACACATACCAACAACAGCGGTACGACGAGGATCGCGCCGCGGAAGTTGTCGAGCAGGAACTGCACGATGGCCAACGTGGCCAAAAGCAGCCCACCGACAATGGCGCAGATCCCCCAGATCGACGAGCTCGAGCCGACCCGGTCGATCCGCTCGTTCTCCTCACTGGTGAACTCGTATTGGCCCTCTGACAGCGGTTTTTCAGCGTCGTCGGAAGGCAAACTCGCGCTTTCAGAAGTCATGGCGTGCTGCACGATGCGTAGCCCGGCGTCTGCTGGGTCGCAAGTAGCCGCGGCGCGTTGACTCGCTTTTGGCCGCCAGTTTGCCGGTAGGTACCGGTTTGCTGTGCATTTTCGTCTGCCGGCAGTGCTGCTATGCCAAAGCGATGAGGCACTTGCTGCTACTCGCTGCCTTGACCGGTTGCGCCGGAGGGCCACCGTCCGAAACGCACCCAAAGCAGGGCTCGACCACGGGCCCGACCACCACGGCGAGCGGCCCCATCACGACGAAAGCGGCTACCGCGGCGCCCGAGGTCGTAGCAGCCGTCGCAAAACAAGGACCAGAGCTTCAGAAGCTCGATGGCGTCGTGGGCGTGGCGGTCGAGCAGCGCGAAGGCAAAACGGTCATGTCCATCTACGTCTGCAGCGCCGAGGTCATCCCGACCCTTCCTCGAGATTTGCTCCAGGTACCTTTTATCGTCATGGTGGACCCCATGGCATGTCAATGACTCAGCTCGACCCGCGCGCGCTAGGGCAGCGGCTCACGGTCGCGATCGTGAGTTACCACGGATGACGAACCTGGGACCCGTCCCAATGGATCGCCTCCCGGAATTGTTGGGCGTCCCAAAACAACGGCTCAGAGACGCGCCGGTCTTGCCTTCGCGGTATATGCAGCAGCGAAACCCGACATCTACGTCAACTCGCGGCCGCGATCAGCGATTGGCTCGAACGAGGACTGCGTCACCCCAGGCGAGTGCCCAGACGTAGCGCTCGTCGATCCACGCGTCGCTGATCAAGACGGCGCCTGTCCGGTCGCTAGGGATCTGCAGCAGCCTTCTGCGTCCAGCCCGATCGAAGGCTGCCGTCTCGATGCGCACTAGCGAAAACTCGCTGCCATCACCTTTCCAAAGCTGTCGCCCCGCCACCATCCACACCGATCCGTCCGGCGCCCAACGCACCCTGTCTGCAATTGCCACCGGTGGTTGGCGTGACGGCTCACAGTCCGCCTCGCTTGCCGATCGGGGCACACTGGTGATCCACTTCTCGCCATTGAAGAATGCCAAAAAGGCCGTCTTGCCGACTGATCCAGGAACGAGCACGCGGCCGTCCTGCGCAACGAAGGTGCGTACGGTATCGTGGCGAAAATTTGCCTCAACCTTCCCGGACACTGGCACCACGAAACGCTCGGCTTCGCGCTGGCCAGGTGGGAATCGATGAACGACAACGCCGATTGAACATGCCGACGTCGTTGCCACGTCGCCACGCATCGAAGCCGCTAGCGACATCACCTTGCAGTGGCGCGTCGAGTCCATCAGCTCGGGCCAGGGACGACGCCTTCCGTTCAGATGGATCCAAGCGCGTCCTCTGAGCTCACCCCTCTTCCAACCAGGCCATATCGGTCGAGCTTCGGCAACCAATAGCCCGCCACGGGTCGCTGCCGCATTGCCGAACCAACCCGGTGTGATTGTGGTTGTCTTGGTCCATCGGGACCCGGCGCGATTGAAGAGGACGCCCCCGTAGAGAAAGTTGTAACCGTCGGGAGCATGATCCTGGTGCAGCCAGAGGGCATCGGGCCAGCGGCCATGAAGCGCAACGACCACTTTCCGGTAACGGTTGGGCTCCTTTTTGAAGTCGAGATTGGCGCGAAGGTTCACGCCCAGCAACCCGCCCGGCGTGATTTGGTGTGCGAGCTGGCTGGGCACGAGGTCCGGTTGGAGCTCGATCAGAAACGCTGCGTTAGCGGCGGCAAGGAGGCGCAGTCTTGCCCTCTTTGCCGCCGCATGCACCACCTTGGGACTCGAGAGCGACAGCTCGGCGGCGCAGCGCGGCGAAACGACCGCCCCCCGCGGACCGCAGCCCATCGAGATGGCAAGCGCGGCAAATAGGACCTTCGACGCCTCCCGACGACGGGGCCTCGTCACCAGTCTGCCACGCCTAACCGCGCGTATCACCTAGAGCGCGCCGGTTTTGCCTTCGCGGTATCTGGCTAGCTCGGTGTCGACGATGGCCACGTGGTCGTACTCTTCGGCTTCGAGCTCGCGATAGAGCTGCCACTCGGGCGTGCCGACTTTCAGCTCGCGGGCGCGGGCACCAAAGAAGTCGCGGGCGCGCTCTTCCAGATTCACGGCCAATTGCAGCAACTCTTCTGGCGTGCTGACGTCCTCGGAGACGCCGCCGTACACGGCGATGGCACCGAGGCCAATGTCGCCGTAGTCGGCGTCCGGCGCCTCGACGTGATAGCGCTTGCTCAGCTCCATGATGTGCTCTTGCTCCATGTCGACCAAGCGTCCGAACAGCTCCTTGAGCTGAGGATCGTCAGTCTTGTCCTTGCCGCGCTGGTAGAGCGATCTGCCGCCGAGCTCGATCTCGAAGGCGTGACGTACGGCCCGTTGGGTCGCGGTATCGACGATCTGTTGGGCATCACCCGCAACGAGCCTGCCGCCGCAGGCGGGACACATGCCGTAGGGGAAGGCAAAGCCCTCGGAGACCTTCTGGCACGAAGTGCAGCGCCAGGAGAGGGTCTGGCCAGCACAGCAGATGTACGACTCGTCGCCTTCGACCGGTTGATGACAGCGGGTGCAGAGGTTCTCGATCTGCGTCTCGGTGCCAGTGGGCTCGACCTTGGGCGGCCATTCGCCGGTGTCGATCCAGGCCTTGATCCCGCGGGCTGCAGCCCGGCCAGCGCCAAGCGCCAAGATGACCGTGGCCCCGCCGGTGACGATGTCGCCCCCAGCGAACACGCCCTTCTTGTTGGTGGCCTGGGTGACCTCATCGGCGACGATGTTGCCCCACTTGTTCAGCTCCATGTCGGGCGTTGTTCGGCCAATGATCGGGTTGGCGCGGGTACCGAGCGCGTAGATGATCGTGTCGCATTCGATCATCTGGCTCTCGCCCTCGATCTTCACTGGTCGACGACGGCCGGAGGCGTCGGGCTCACCGAGCTCCATGCAGTCGGCCCGCAAGCCGGTGACGTTGCCATCGTCGTCGGTGTAGATCTGAGCTGGGCTGCGCAGGAAGTGGAACTGGACCCCTTCTTCCTTGGCGTGGCGAACCTCTTCGACGCGAGCCGGAGCCTCGGCCTCGGTGCGACGATAGACGCAGTGCACGTGCTCAGCACCGAGACGGCGACTGACGCGCAAGCAATCCATCGCTGTGTTGCCGGCACCCAACACGACAATCTTGTTGCCGATGGCTACTGGAGTGTCCTCGAAGGGGAAACGATCGCCGCCCATGAGGTTGATGCGCGTGAGGAACTCGTTGGCGCTGTAGACCTTGCCGGCCTGCTCGCCGTCGAGACCCAAGAACATCGGATAGCCAGCCCCCACGCCGACAAACACCGCCGAATAGTCCATGTCATCCAGCAGCTGATCGATGGTGAAGGTCTGGCCGATCACCTTGTTGACCTCGAAGCGCACCCCGAGCTGCTCGAGCGATTGCACCTCGCGCTTGATGACCTCACGCGGCAAGCGGAAGGACGGGATGCCGTACTGGAGCACGCCACCGACGACATGCAGCGCTTCGTAGACGACGACCTCGAAACCAGCGCGCGCCAAATCACCGGCGCAAGCCAGGCCCGACGGACCCGAACCAACGATGGCAACCTTCTTGGCACCGGCCTCGCGAGCGACGGGCTGCTCTTCGACCACCGGCGCATGGTCGCCGACGAAGCGCTCGAGTCGTCCAATCGCTACCGGCTCCATCTTCTTGACGAGGATGCACTGGATCTCGCACTGCGACTCTTGGGGACAAACCCGGCCGCAGATGGAGGGGAACAGGTTGTCTTTGCGGATCGTCTCGAGCGCTTTGGGTAGATCCCGCACCAACAAATGGCGAATGAAGGCGGGAATGTCGATGGCCACGGGGCAGCCAGCGATACAGGTCGGCTTGATGCATTGGATGCAGCGCTCCGCTTCGAGGAGCGCGTCGGCCATGGTGTAGCCCAAGTTCACTTCTTCGAAGTTACGCGAGCGCTCTTTGGCGTCACGCTCGGGCATCTCCTGGGCATGCTTGGGTAGCTCCTTGAGCTTCTTGTAGTTGCGCTTGCCTTCGACGATGAGCTTCTGCTCGAAGGCGCAGGTTATCTCGTAGTCCTTGTTAGCAATGCCCTCGTGCGGATTGAATCGCTTCTGGCGGTTGCCGAGCTCCTTGAAGTCGACCAAGTGGCCATCGAAGTCGGGGCCATCCACACAGGCAAACTTGTTCTCGCCGTCGATGCTCACGCGACAAGAGCCACACATGCCCGTGCCGTCGACCATGATGGCGTTGAGGCTGACGATGGTGGGGATCTCGGCGGGGCGGGTGACCTCGGCGCATGCGGCCATCATGGGCAGCGGTCCGATGGCCACGACGCGGCTGGGCTTTTCTTTGGCGATGACGTCCTCGAGCGCGGCGGTCACGAAACCTTTGCGGCCATAGGAGCCGTCATCGGTGCAGACGATGAGCTCATCACAGAACTCGGCGAAGCGGTCCTCCCAGAAAACCAGCTCCTTGTTGCGGAACCCGATGATCCCAGTGACGCGGCAGCCAGCTTGCTTGTATGCACGAAGCTGCGGATAGACCGGCGCCACTCCGAGGCCGCCGCCGACGAGCACGACGTGATCGAGCTTTTCGATGTGAGCCTCGACGCCGAGCGGACCGACAAAGTCCAAGAACCAGTCGCCCTGCTTGTATTGCAGCATCTTGTGGGTGGTCTTGCCCACCGCCTGGGTGACCATCGTGACGGTGCCACGCTTGCGGTCGTAATCGGCAACCGTCAGGGGTATGCGCTCGCCGCCCTCCTCGAGGCGGATCATCAGGAACTGCCCAGCCTTGGCGGCATTGGCAACGTCAGGCGCGAACACATCCCATGCGAAAGTTGTGTCGGAGAACTTCTCGAGGCGGACGATTTGGTACACAGGGACCTCCGGCGAGTCGCTATTTGATGGCTGGAGCGCCCCCCCGGTCGCGCGTTTGCACGCACTCGAAGCGGCGCCAGCGTAGAGCCAACATGTGGGCTCGATCAAGCCTCAAAGAAGCGTTATCGAGCTGACAGGTGCCTTATCACTGAACGCCTCTGGCTGCGGGCAAAATCTCTCTATTCCGGATCACAAACACCTGTACAAGTGTGCTGGATCATTCCGCCCTGACGCAGGAAGAGGTCGAGCTGCTCCTTGGCCGCCTCCAGGCGACGAACTCCTTCGTGCGCTTCGTTGTCCTCGGTCGGCGGGATGGCCTGCAGTCCGGGCAGTGGGTCGATGCCGAAGTCGAACTCCACGATGGCCGAGCCTTCGAGCGGACCAGAAGCGGTTTGCAGCCCCGAAATCGGGCGAGCCGGTGGCTCCAATTGGCTCACTTGAAGGGCACGGGCATGCAAATGCGACGCGAGATTCGGCACAGCGCTGTCGCCAATACCGATCTGCATGAGCACCTGGGCTTCGACCCGTGGCGCGAAGCTCAGCGGATCGATGTGGTCGAAGCTGCTCTGCCAGAGCACCGCCAGCTTCTGCTGCTCCAGCCGATCGGTCACCTCGAGGCCAATCAAGGCCAAGAAGGCGATGAAGGGGCGGGCGCGAAACATCATAAACGAAAAGTTGGCGCCGCCCACGCTGAGCACAGCGCGCTCGATGTGGGGTGACAGAGCCAGGTAGCTGCCGCCCAAGATGCCGCCTTGGCTGATCCCGTAGAAATACAGCTCCGAGACGTCTAGCAGAGGACCCTGGCCGAGTTGGAGCTCGGGAAGGTCGGCCAGCGATCCGGTGGCCGCGTAGCCCAGGGCGATGAAATTGGCCATGGCCTGATGCACTCGGTCGGTGAAGCGCAGCGCCTCACTCATGTTGTCGCTAATCAGTCCCAACAAGGCCAGCCGGTCGGTCCCGCTCATGCCCCACCAATCGGCGGCAATGACCACGAAGCGCCGCTCATTGGCGAGCTTGTTGACGAAGTGGTCGATCTCGCTGCGATCACCGAAGAAGCCGTGGCCGAACTGCATGACCCGAGCCGGTTTGTTCGGCTGCGCTGCCACGCTCTCGGGAATGAGCACGGTGAACGGAACCTCGACCGTGCCGTTTTGGCTCACCTGTCCGGCGCTGTCGCGGTGCACCAATGCCAATGGCTCGGCATCCTGCATGTACAGCGGCACGGTAATGGTTGCGCTGACGCGCCGGAAGGTGTGCGCATCGGGCTTGTCCTCGACCTTCGATACCTTCAGCTCGGGGGCCTCATCCTCGTAGAAAGCGATGACTTGATCTCGGACCGACAGCATGTCGCCGATGGCGTCCTGCTCGCTGCGCACGGTGAAGTCCCAGGCGAGCTGCAATTGTCCACGCGCGACGCCAGCGCTCTGCAGCGGCGCAAACACATCTGCTTCGTAGCGCGACGCAAGCGAAGCCAATGTCGGATCGTCCTGCGCTTGACCATCACGCAGCCGCCGAAACCCCTCTGGCGGCGGCAACACCGCCTTGTTTTTGTCGCGCAGCCCGCGAATGGCCACCACATAGCGCGCCCCGTCGCGTAACCGCACCAGCGGACGAATCAGCAGCGCCCGTCGCGCGTCCTCGCTGGTGCGCGGATCAGTCTCAGCCAGGTGCAGCACCGGCTTGCCGCTGTCGACGTCGATCAGCACCGTAGGACTCGATGGCCCCAGCGACTCGTTGGGATCGGTAGTCGCATCGACGAGCGCTTCGGTGTCGATGCCCTGGGGAAAGAGCGCGATTATTTGATTGCCGGGTGAAAACCCAGCGGTGGGATGCAGCGCCAACACATCGAGGGCTTGTCCCTCATCGGTGTGGGGCTGGGCCGATGCTGGAAGGCTGACCCGCTTGCCATCGCCTGAGCTGTCTTCGACGAGAAAGAAGTCCGACGGGAAAGGCAGCAAGCAGTCGTGCTCGGCCGCGAGTGGATTGCAGCCCTCAGGCACCTCGAGCGGCGCCAATCCCTCGTCGCTGCCACAACCGACGAGCAGCAGAGCCCCAGAAATGAGCAAGGAGCCGCACTTGCGCATGACCCGAAGGGTACCACCGCGCCGCTTGTGGCGTTCAGAACACATCGGGAAACAGGTCGATGATCTGCTTGCTGCCGAGCACGCGATCGATGTCCGTGAGCTTGTCGATGCCGCGCTCGAGCACGCTGCTGTGGCCCGCGTCGATGGGCTCTTGGAAGACGCGACGACTCACCTCACTGGCGAACTGCGGATCGTCGATCAGCAAACTGCATTCGTAATCGAGCAGCGCCGAACGGTTGTTGAAGTTGAACGAGCCGACCAGCGCACGGGCCTCGTCGAACACGGCCACTTTGGCGTGGGTGAAGTGGTTTTGGTACTCGTGGACCACCGCGCCCGCGTCTTGGTACCAGCCGCAGCAACCGCGCATCAACCACTGGTGCAAGAACGAGTCGTTGTGCTTGTCGCTCAAGAGCAGCTGCACGTCGACGCCATTGCGAGCCTGGCCCAGCAAGGCGCCGATGGTCGTCTCGCGGATCAAGTACGGGTTGCTGAGCTTGACGCTGGCGCTGCTGCTAGCGATTTCCGCGAGCACCCGCTGCTCGATCGTGCTTTCTGAGCCCGGCGCGCTGTCGAGCACGCAGACGCGTGCCCTTCCTGGACGATCGGGCACTGCGAAATACGGGGGCAGGGTTGCGTCCCGATCATCGGGAGGCGCGTCGCCACCGCCGCTGAGCCAGCGGGCCAGGAACAGCCGCTGCAAACGATTGACGGCCGGTCCTTCGACGCGCAGATGCACATCGCGCCACTTTTCCCACGGCTCTGGTCCGCCGCGCTGCACTTCTCGTTTGGCGGGCAAGCGGGGATCGAAGGGCTCGGCGTACAGGTATTCCTGGCCGATGTTCATGCCCCCGCAGAAGCCCACCCGACCGTCGATCACCAGGATCTTGCGATGGTCGTGAAGCAAGAACTGGCGCAGGTAGCGAATCGGAGTCAGTAGTTTCTCGGCTTCGGGGCCGAGCAAGGCGATCAGCTTTCGATAACCTTCGATGGCCCGACGCGTGGCCGCTCCGTCGAGCACTTGGCGCGCCCGATCGAGAAAGCGGCGCTGCGCGCGGCGCAGATCGTCGACGAGCCATTCCGGCACGCTGCGTTGCTCGGTGCGAGCGATCGACTCGAGGCTGTCGAGGATCATCTTCAGCTCCATCCGGTCCATCAGCTCGAGCGGAAAGCTGGCCCCATCACGCACCTCGATCCCCGCGGCGCGCATGCGAGAGACCATCTCGCGAACCGCCAGCGGAGAGATCCCCTTGGAGAAGAACGGATCGCCCAGCGCTGTGGTGAGAAACTCGAAGGCCACACGAATCCGCACGCCCTCGGACGCTTTGGCTGCCAGCGCCGCTTCGACGAGCCGGCCAGCATGGTCATCGAAAAACACCATCGTCTGCAGATGGATGTGCTGCTCGGCGCTGCCGATGGCGGACAGCATCGCGGGCAACGCCTCGTGTCCACTGAGCAACAACTGCAGCGCGTTGCCGTCGGTCAGCGCTGCGCCAAGCCGCTCTTGCTCACCACTGGCGGGCTCGGGATCGCTTGGCAGCGGCGAAGGACAATCAGGCGGCGCTGGCGGATCACCGAAGCCTTTTTGCGCCAGCGACGCAGCCCAATCCAGCCAGCCCATCAGCTGCCGTCTCCGCGCCACAAGGCAACGGCAGACAGCAGCACCAAAGCCGCGCCGGCTGCCACCACGCCCATCAGCATCGTGGGTCGGTCGGCTAGATGTGACCGCAATAGCCAGGCGGCTACCAGCGCAAAGAAGCCCGTAAAAGCGACGAGCAGCTTGAGGGCGAAGCGGTTGAGTCGACGGTAGGCTTGATCGCTGACATGCAACTGGTTGCGAACCGCCAAATGACCCGCGTCGGTCTTGCGCAGCAAGCGGCGAATCAGCACCGGCAATTCAACCAGGGCGTCGACCTCTCGGTAGAGCCGAACCAATAGCTCCTTGCCAAAGGACTCGATGCCCTTGCTCTTGGCCTGCTCGGAGAAGGCCGCTTCGGCAATCCTGCCGATGTCCAGATTGGGGCTCAGCAGCCGCACGGTGCCATCGAGGGTGCCGAAGGTCTTGTCGAGGAAGAACAAGTCGGGCGCGATACGCAACTTGTGGGTGACGACGAAACCCTGCAAGGCCTCGCTGGCTTTGGCCATGGGCATGCTGGCCAAATCACGGAACAGGCCGCGCAGATCGCTGCGCAGCTGACGCATGTCGGCGTCGTAGCCAACCACGTCGTGATCGACCAGATGCTCGGCCATGCTCACGTAGTCTTGGGTGAGCACGTCGAGGGTCAGGTCACGCAGCATGGCGAGGGTGTACTTGTCGAATCTCCCGCTCATGCCGAAGTCGATGATGCCGAGCACCCCTCCGGGCAGCAGCATCAAGTTGCCGGGGTGCGGATCGGCGTGAAACAAGCCATCGAAGAACACCTGCCGAATCGTCACCTCGACCATTTTGCGCGCCAGCCTCTTGGTGTCGGCCTTGGCCTTCTTGATGGCGCCGATATCGCTGATGTTGATGCCTTCGAGGTATTCCATGGTGAGCATCCGCCGCGAGGAGTGCTCCCAGAAGATCTCGGCCATGTGCACCTCGGGATCGTCCTCGAAGTTCTTGGCGAACTCCTCGGTCAGGCGACCCTCGGCGCTGAAGTCGAGCTCACGCAAGATCGAGCGCTCGAACTCTTGGACGACCTTGACCATGTCGACCATCTCGGCCATCGAGCTCAGGTTTGCCATGCGCGCGATGCCGTAGAGGATGGTCAGATCCTTACGAATGAGATCTTCGATGCCCGGACGCTGCACTTTGGCGACAGCATGCCGACCATCTTTGAGGGTGCAACGATGTACCTGTCCGATCGAGGCTGCGGCCAGAGGCTCCGAATCGAAGTCGGCAAAAGACTCTTCAATCGGGTGGCCGAGCTCGTCTTCGACAACTTGCTTGATCTGCTCGAAGGGGACCTCTGAGACGTGATCCTGCAGCTTGCGGAACTCGTCGATGTACTCACGCGGGATCAGGTCAGGCCGCGTGCTCATGATCTGCCCCATCTTCACGAAGGTGGGGCCGAGCTCTTCAAACACCATTCGTAGTCGTTCGGCCAAGCTCAGCGTGTGATCGGCCTCGGTCCCTTCTCCTTTCGCTGAATCGTCGTCTTTGGAGGCAGGCAAGAGCTTGCTCAGACCAATTCGGTCGAAAACGAAACCCATGTCGTGCTTGGCAAACACTGCCGTGATGTGTGCGTAACGCTTGTAACGTGTGATGATCTCGACCACGACTCGCCTCCCCTGTTGCGCGCTGCCGTATCATAGATGGACCAACTTCATCACGCGATGACGCCCGCGCGTGGGCGAATTCGCTGGGACGCTAAGTCGACGATGAGCTGAACAGCCGCTACGCTGGCTATTGGATGGGTCGGGACGACCAGAAGACCGTTCGGGGGGGGACCCAGAAGCCCGCGCCGCAGCCGCGACTCGCTGAGCCGGATCCGTCTGCCGTGGGACCGGACAAGCTTGGCCGCTATGAGCTGCTGTTCGAGCTGGCACGTGGCGGGATGGCGACGGTGTTTGTGGGGCGACTGCTGGGCGCCCACGGCTTCGATCGATTGGTCGCCATCAAACGCTTGATCGCCACGGGGGCGAGCCAGGACGAAGTGGCCGACTTCTTGGATGAAGCGCGACTGACAGCCCGCATCAACCATCCCAGCATCGTGCCAACCCTGGAGCTGGGCGAGCACGCTGGCGAACCCTTCATCGTGATGCAGCTGATTCAAGGCGTTTCGCTGGCGCAGCTGCTCGCTGTCGTGTGCAAGAACGAGGCTGGGCTCGACCCCTATCTAACGGCCTGGATCGTGGCCCGCGCGGCCGCCGCTCTACATGCTGCCCATGAGCTCCGCTCGGACTTGGGCGAGCCTTACGGGCTCGTACATCGTGACATCTCCCCAGAGAACATCTTGTTGTCGTTCGAGGGCCAGGTCTTCGTCGCCGATTTCGGCGTGGCAAAGTTCACTGGCGCCGAGCGATTGACTCAAAGCGGGGTGGTCAAGGGCAAGTTCGCGTACATGTCGCCCGAGCAGACTGAGGCCGCGGTGCTCGATCGCCGCTCGGACGTGTTCTCGCTCGGAATCGTGCTGCACGAGTGCTTGGCGGGGGAGCGCTTATTCGCTGGGGGGGCGATGGCCGACACCATTCGCCGGGTCAACGAGCTCAGCCCACCCGATCCTCGAGAGCAGCGACCAGAGATCCCCGATCGCATCGTCGAAATCGCGATGGGCTGCTTGGCCAAGGACCGCAACGAACGTACTGAGACCGCTGGAGCACTTGCCACCGAGCTGCGTAGCTTCATGCGCGAAGGGCCGCGGGTTGCGCGAGCGCATCCACGCCGCGGTGACGACGCGCAGACACGCCAAGAGTGACGGCGAAATCGGGCACGCAGCTACGGTCCGCGCTGATTCCGAAGCTGCCGATCCGCACAAGACGCGGAAGGCGGGAACGCCGAGCGACAGCCCGCCTTCCGACGAGCCCAGCTCCGGACAGCCACAGCTTCAGCTCACCGCCCGCGCAACAACGACTGACAACCCGCCGCCCACAGCACCGAACAAGAGGCTGGCGACCGCTCTGGTAGCGCTGTTGGGCGCCGCTGGGCTCATCGCCGCGCTGCTGCTGACCCGAAACCGATTGGATGACCAACAACCAACCGAGCCGGCTGGCCCACAACCGAGCGCGCAGCAGGCGTCATCGACCCCAAACCCCGTGGCGACGCCAACGCAAATGTCGTCTTTGCCAGCCCTGAGCGCAACAGCCGCCACAGCATCAGCATCAGCATCGCCGGCCACGTCCCAACCAACTGCCGCTGCCACCAACAACCCACCGAGGCCCGCGCCAACGAGCTCGGTGCCCACGAGCTCGGCAACGGTGACGACGACATCGAGCCCTAGCGCCTCTGCCAAAACGCCAGCATCAGCCAGCGCTGGCACCCCCTTCCGCGAGCTCGGCGACTAGCTCCTTGGCTCAATCCGACGCGTCGTCGCCCTTGAGCGGCTGCAGCATACGGTAGAGGCTCGCCTTCGGAAGCCCCAGAGCTTTGGCGGCGCGGGGCACCGAGCCGGCCTTGTCGACCGCCCGCGGCAGGACCGCTTGGTGGAAGGCCTCCATCACACGACGCTTGGCGTCGTGATAGGGCATGTCCTCCATACCGACAAATAGTCCGGTGCCCTTGGAGATGTCAGCGCGATCGCTTCCAAAGAGCGTGCCCGCGTCCGTCCGCTCGAAGGTCGCGAATCGTTCGACGACGTTGCGCAGCTCGCGCGCGTTGCCTTGCCAGGGGTAGCTCTCGAGCAAGCGGGCCAGATCGGCCGGCAAGCGAGCCTGGGCGTCACCGGTGGCCCGCCGCAAAAACAGTTCTGCCAGTGGCACGATATCCTCGGGCCGCTCCGACAAACGGGGCACGTGCACGTGGACCACCGCGATGCGGTAGAACAGGTCCTCGCGAAACTCGTTGATCCGCACGGCCTCGCGCAAGCGGCGGTTGGTTGCCGCGATGACACGCACATCCACTTCGATGGTCTTGCTGCCGCCAACGCGGCGAAAAGACCGGTTCTCGAGCACCCGCAAGAGCTTGGGCTGAGCACTGATGGGTAGCTCGCCAATCTCGTCGAGAAAGAGGGTGCCGCCATCGGCTTGCTCGAAGGCGCCTGGACGTGAGCTGGCAGCGCCAGTGAAAGCACCTTTTTCATGACCAAAGAGCTCACTCTCGATGAGGTTGTCTGGGATGGCGCCGCAATCGACGACCACGAACGGGCTATCGCTACGGCTGCTCTGTTGATGGATGCCGTGGGCAAGCACATCTTTGCCGGTACCAGAATCGCCTTCCAGCAACACGGTGACCTGCCCTGCTGCCGCCCGCTCGAGCAAAGCGAACACGTGCCGCATGGCATTGCTGTGTGCGATCGCGTCGCCGAATTGGCTGTGCGGCGACAGGTTCAGATCCAGCGGTTCGCTAGCCAAGCGTATGGCCAAAGTGGTGCCGCCCAGCTCGAGCGTTGCGTCGGCGTCGAGCAACACCTCGACGATGCGCGCGCCGCGATATCGGGTTCCATTGAGGCTACCTAGATCGATTGCGCGAACTCCATCGGGCTCGGCCCGCAACTCCAAATGCCTTCGGCTGACCAGCTCGTCCTTCAGCAGGAGATCGCAACCAGTCCCGGTGCCGATGACCATGGCTGCCGCGGCGATTGGCAAGCTCAGCCCAGCATCCGCTCCGACCGTCACCTCTACATCTGCACCAGTCAGCCGTACGCATTCGGCGCTGTCGCGCTTGGCCTTGGTCGTCGACAGATTCTGATCGAAGCCGCCCGGCATGTGCCCATCCTAGCCCGGATTGTTCACCACGTCCCGTGCTCCACAAATGGCTCAGCTCACAGCTCGTACTGCTTGATCTTCCGATACAGGGTGGTGCGCGAAAGCCCGAGCAGACGCGCGGCCGCGCTGATGTTCCAGTTGTTGGCTTGCAAGACCTCGCGAATGCGGGTGCCCTCTTCGCGCTTGAAGTCCGAACGGGTCGCTGCTCGTCGAGTCGGTGTCGCCAACATGCGCAGATCGCTCGGCCTGATCGTGTTGCCTTTGCATAGCAGCGCTGCGGTAGTCAGCACGTTGTCGAGCTCCCGTACATTGCCGGGCCAGCTGTGCTTGAGCAAAACCCGCATGGCAGCCGGCGCGATGTTCGGGGTGGCACCCTCCAATCCCTGAATTCGACCGATGAGGTGCTTTGCCAATATTGGGATGTCTGCTTCGCGCTCGCGCAATGGTGGGATCTCGACCTCGACCACAGCAACCCGATAGAACAGATCCTCGCGAAACCTGCCGGCGGCTACCTCATCGTACAACCGGCGATTGGAGGCGCTGACCACCCGTACGTCGATTTTGACGGGCGCGGTTGCTCCCAGCGGTGTGAGCTCTTGCTCTTGCAGCACACGCAGCAGCTTCACCTGCATGGCGAGAGGTGTTTCACCAATCTCATCGAGAAATACGGTGCCGCCGCGAGCAGCTACGAACAGTCCGACCCGGTCACGATCCGCGCCGGTGAAAGCGCCGCGCATATGGCCAAAGAGCTCGGACTCGAGCAAGCTCTCGGGCAACGCACCGCAATTGACGGCCACCATGGGGCCATTCTTTCGCGCGCCGTTGTAATGAATGGCCCGTGCCACCATCTCTTTACCGGTGCCACTCTCACCATGAATGAGGATCGGCACGTCGGCGTCGATCACCCTATCGAGCACGGCGAACACTTGTTGCATGGCAACGCTATCGCCGATGATTTTGGTGTAATCGTAGCGCCGCTCGAGCGCAGCTTGCTTATGGCGAACGTCGAGGGTGAGCCGGTCGATCTTCTCTTCTTGCCCTGCGAGCACACGATTGAGCTGCTCAGTCCGTTCAGCGAGCTTCTGGTGCAAGCGGGCGTTGGTGAGCGCGATGGCCACTTGATCGGCGAAGGCAACCAGTAGCTCGAGATCGGCCTGGTCAAACACCCCGCGTTCGAAGCGATGGTCGAGGTAGAGCGCGCCGAGCACTCCCTCGGGGGCGCGAATCGGAACACAAGCCACGCTTTTGAGCGCGATGGCGTGCACCGAACGACTATTGGCGAAGCGCTCGTCGCCTTGCGCGTCCACGGCTGTCACCGGCTCGGCATCGTCGATCACAGCTTGGGCAATACCTCGCGACAGCTGCAAATCGTCGGCTTGCGATGACTGGTGGATGTTGCGCGCCACCGCCACCTTCAGTCCGTCGTCGCTTGCTTCGTCACGCAACAGCACGAAACCCCGTTCGGCACCGGTGAGCTCGAGCCCGCTGTCAATCGTCCAAGACAGCACGGTGTCAACCTCGAGCGACGAGTTGATCTTCTTGTTGATGGCAAGCAAGCGTTGCAGCTTGCGCTCGCGGATCGATGATCGACCTGGTGGCTCGCCAGCGTGCAAGCTGTTGCTCAAGGCAGCATAGCGGCGAGGATGACGTCGATAACTGTCACGCAAGTGGGCGGGCAGGCTGACCTCGACTGTGCTCCAAGCGCCACGCGCCGCTGCCAAGTGGCGGGCTCGCTCTAGCTCCGAGGGGTGGATCTCTGCCTGCTGAGCGTGCAGCTCTGCTTCGAGCTCGCGCTGTCCGGCCAGCTGGGCGTGGCGCAAGCCTTCAGCCAGAGCCGCAGCAGCCGCTTGTGGGTCGCCTTGCGCGCTCAGCAGCTTGCAGCGACACAGCTGAACACGGGCCAGCAGGTCCTCCGCGCCAAGCGCGGCAACGACCCCGTCGGCATGTGCCCAAGAGCGCTCAGCAGCGGCGAGGTCACCACACAGCAAATAGGCCTCGCAGAGGTGGAGATCCTGCTCCGCCAACTCGCGACCAGAACCCTCATCGCCAAGTTGATGGCGGGCGGCGACGAAGCCCTCGATGGCCATGGTTGCGTCGCCACGTAGCAGCGCAACTTCCGCGGCTACCGAGAGCGCAGTGCCCACCAGAATGGGCATGTCGCTGCGCCGCGCCAGCTTTTCGGCACGCTCGGCCGCCAAACGCGCCCGATCGAGCATGCCGAGATCCGACATCAGCTTGGCCATGTTGCAGCGGGCTGCCGCCTCGCTATTGGCATCACCGACGACGGTGGCGAAACGCACCGCGCGCTCATAGGAGCTCATGGCTTGACCCAGCTCGCCGAGCTGATGGCTGGCAACCGCGTGATTGAGCGCTGCGTAGACGATCAAATCGGCCGCATTGGCGGTCTCAGCAAGCTGCAGGGCATGCCGATAGCCTTGCGCCGCTGAAAGGGTCTGACCCGCTCGAAAATCCACCAGCGCTCGGTAGCTGGCCGAACGTGCTTGGGCTCGTTCGTTGCCGGCCAGCGCGTGCAAGGAGGCGGCTTGCTGAAGATGATGGCGCGCCGCCACGACGTCTGCGACATAGCTCGAGGCAACGCCCAAGTCGTCGTGGAGATTGGCCCGAAGCTGGGCGTCCTTGGTCAGCTCGAGTCCACGCTCGGCGCAGCGCTTCGCCTCTTCGTAATCGGCACGTTTGGTGTGGGCGCGGCTCATCGAATCGAGACAGCGCGCACGCAGCTCGAAGTCGCTCGTTTGTGCGGCCCGCAGGAGCTGACGTAGGGCTCGTCGTGAGTCGCCCTGTTTGAGATATGCAGCGCCGGCACGCGCCGCTATTTCATGACGCACTTCGGCATTGGGACGCTGCCGCAGCAAGCGAGCGAGCATGGCCAGCGCATCGCTCATCCTGCCTGCCTCTTGAAGGATCTCGGCCGCGGACAGCAACGTCGCTGTGTCGTCGAGTTGATCGGCCGCAATTCGAGCAGTCGCAACCCAACCGTCGGGAGCGGACCGATGCAACTGTTGGCAAGCTTGAAATTGGGCTCGTGCGCCATCCCGGTCTCCAGCAAGAAGCAACAGCTGGACCAAACGTGCTGCGGCTTCGCTTCGCTCTCGACCGACAGTCGGCAACGCCTCGAGGCGCTTGCTCAGCAATGCACAAATTGAACCAAGGAACTTCTGCCGCTCCTCATCCTCGAGCGAAGACAGCACGGCCTTGGCTTCAGCCGGACGAGCGAGGCGAAAACCTGATGGCTCGACGCTGACCCAACCGCGCGTCACCAAGCTTACGGCCGCCGCCACGCCAGACTCACCAATCAGGTGGCTGTCCAAGGGCTCATCGAGCGCCGCCAGCCACACCAATACGCGCCGCTGCTCTGTAGACAGCTTACGAACGGCTGACTTGCGGCGCTCAGTCAACAGCCCGCTATCGCCAATCTGCTCGAGGTCGTGCTCGCCGACCTCACCTGTCGCCACGAGCGATAGCAGATCGCATAGCGCTGACGGGTAACCACCACTGAGCTGCCTCAGCTGGCCAGCATCACATTCCGCCGGCAGCTCAGCTAGCCAAGCCTCGACAGCGCTTGGCGACAGAGGATCGACAACCAGCCGTGTGACGCAGGTCGGTTGTGGCTCTCGAGAAGGAGAAGACTGTTCGCGCCTGTCGCAACACAACAACAAAAGCGGATCGTCTGGTTGCAAGCCGCGCAGCAGACCATCGAGCAGCAAGCGTTGATCAGGGCTGAGCGCGACGACGTCATCGAGGACCAAAACGAGGGGCGTGCCGAGCTTGCGCAGCGCATCTTGGGAGGCCAACAATCCTGGAAGACCCAAGGCCAGCTGCTCCAGCCCCGTCGCCCGACGCAGCATGTTGCCCACCGCGTCGGCATGGCGGGCGTTGCCTTCGACGACATCGAGTTGTAGCTGGGCGGTCCACTTCATCTCTTGCAGCAAGCGGGTGCAGCCGACGCCCGGCGGACCTGTCAATTGCAACCCGCGCGGTCCCGCTTGCTTGCCGGCCAAGCTCGTCAACATCCGCGCAAACGCCTCCATGGGCTGCTGACGGCCCACCAAGCGCGACGGGCGCACGGCCGATCCCATGGCGATGTCGCTGTCCAGCCCCAACGCTTCGAGCACCTCAGCAACTTCCGTCGGCCGTCGAGCCGGATCCGAGCGCGTCATGCGTTGCGCTAGCTCTACAATCTCAGCCGGCAACGTGCAGGCCTCTCTGGCTAGGCGGTCCAGCGTCACCCCAAACGCGTACAGATCGGCCCGCCCATCGGCCTGTCCGCCATCGAGCAGCTCAGGCGCCAAGAAGCCCGGACTGCCGGCTACCCGCTGCGGTTTGCCAAAGCGGTGGCCACAACTGAGATCGATGAGCACGCCGCGCGCGCCACCATCACTCGTGACTTCGACCAGGATGTTGTCGGGCTTGACATCACCGTGCCGAATCCCGAGCCGATGCAGCAGGGCGAGCGCCCGCAGCACCCCTTCGAGCGCCGCACGGATCTGCTGGTAGTTGCGGTCTCGAGCGAACGAGAGCAACGACTCACCGCGCACGTAGTCGGCTGTGAAGAAGGGCCGACCCGCACCGTGCTCGCGAATCGTACCGAAGTCGTGAACACGGCTGAGGCTCGGGTGGGCGAGGCCCCGAAGCAGAGCGAATTCCCGGCGAAACGCTTCCAAGCCGACCGCGTCGGTGGCCATCAATACCTTGAGCGCCGCAGGCATCTCGAGGAGCTGATCCCAAACGAGGTAGGCCGAGCCGAGCCCCCCTTCACCGAGTTGGCGTTGCACCAAGTAGCGGCGTGCAATCAGTTTCGGCGGCGCCGGCATGTGTTCAATTGTGTACGAGTCGGGGCAAAATGTAACACTTCTTCTTTGGAAAGCTGGCGGCAGGGGTTTTGGCCAGCTAAATGCAAGAGCTAGGGGGCGAATGGTCGAGCCGAGATTTCTTGCTTGGATGTGCGTTGCC
>CAZRGL010000023.1:0-12289 GCA_964599485.1 uncultured Polyangiaceae bacterium | reverse complement strand
GCTTTGGAGCCGCTTTTTCGTGTGGATGCTCGCCGAGCCCGCAGCCTTTGCCGCCTCCCGAGGTGGTCCTACAGGGGCTGACGGTCCAAGAGGACGAGCCCGGCAACATCAGAATCGCTGGCAACGCTGGTGCAATCAGGCACGCGGCCGAGTCCACCTCGTTGCGAATCGACAACTTTGGGGTGGGATCGGGAGATCCCGGGTTTTTCAGCGTAGCGGTTGCGGCTGATGGCAGCTTCGGCACGACCGTCAAAGGGGCGGTCGAAGATGAGCTGCGTTTGCAGGCGACTCGCCAAGATGCGCTCTATTTCGAGCAGCTGGGCAAGGTGGCGCGCTCGCTACCAGTCGATGTCATTCGCGACGCTGGATCGACCGATGGCTCGGTTGTGCCGCCACCCCAGTTGGACTGCTTGTTGATCGACTCTGGTGAGGAAGGCGCGGGCGTCGAGCTCGACTTCGGTGTGGTGGCGAGCGGGACCAACGTGTTCAGCGAAATCGTGGTGACCAACAACTGCGCGCAAGCCCTGCAAATCGAACAAGGCGAGACCCTGTTCACCGACCCCTTCTGGGGTTTCGAGAGCAACGAGGTCGACCTGGAAATGCTACCCCTGCCCATGCCGGCCCTGATGGGCGTCGACATCTCGGCCACGGCAGAAACAGCGCTATCCGAAGACGTCTTTTTGATGAGGTTCAGCAGCGGCGGCACCACCTACAACCGCCCCGTCACGCTACGCGTCGACGGTCGCTAGTGTGGTGGATTCTGGATTCACCACACCAGCATACGTCTCATTCGGGCTAGTTGAACGGCGCGCCGCAAATGATCCAAGTGGTAACCATCTGGAGATCGGCTTCGGTTAGCTTGGACGGCTCCAGCGGTTGCGGAGGCTCCTCTTCCGTCTGGTCTGGCGGCATCAGCGCCCCCCAAGGCTCGTGCGGATTGTTGTGCCCCGGGGCCAGCGCCAAGTTGCCGAGCATGAGCGACTCCTCTGGTTTGCATTCCACTACGTAGTCGCCATCGTTGGGCTCGAGGGGATGAGGCAATGGCCATTGCATGAGCAAGTCATAGGTCTGCTTGGCATCGTCGGTGTTGAAGCCGGCGGCTACCTCCGGCAGGCCCAGCTCCATCCACTCGGTGGCGCCATGGCAACCTCCAACTGGATCGAGCCCCGTCGCATTGCACGAACCTCGATCGTTGAGGACCGGCAGAACGTCGTTGGTGAAGCTCACCGAACAAGGACCGTTACAATAGTCTTGCGGCTCGCTGGTCGAGGAGCTGGTCGTGGTGGTTCCGCCTCCGCCACCCGACTCCGTCTGCATGCTGGTCGTGGTCGTCGTTTCCGGACTCGTTTGCGTGGTCGATGTAGTGCTGTTGGTCGCCGCCCCAACCGTTGGCTCGCTATCCGAGCCGCAGGCCGCTGCGCTCACTAGCAAGCCGACTGCGATCAGCGCTGCCAGGTCAATGGGATGGATTGGGTAACGGACTTTTCTCATTGTAAGCATTTCCTCTCGTTATTGGTCGCAGCCGGCCTTGGGACGTCTCTCTCGTCGACGCATCCGCGTTCCGGCGCCTCAACTGGTCTCGTCGTTTCAGATCGGTTGCCTCAATCGACCTTGCGAACGGGCCAGCATCATCATCGTCATGGCGAGCGCGAACAACGCCGCGCTCCCCCACTGGTTGGGGGCAGCCACTAATGTGCAGCCGTGACTTGCAGGGCTCATTGGCTCGTCTTGCTCGAGAGGCTCGAAGCTGCGATCGCAGGCTTGCTCACCTTCGCAAAAGCGCCACCGCGCCACGTAGACATCATCGCCCCATGGGTCGGAGTCGATCTCTTCGTCTTTGGCCCCGGCCGCCTCGTCGCCGTGCACTACGGCGAGGTACAGCGAGATCCGGCCCGCACCGGCGGCCGGGGCAGTGAAAGAGAACGACTTGATTTGACCACTCTTGGGAACGACAGCGAGAACTTGGTCGACTGGATATGCACCGAGCCGCTCACCGTCATCGGTGGTTAGCTCTAGAACGGCCAGATTGTTGCGCCCGAGGTGCTCGCCCAACAGCTCGACCTGAAAATCGTATTTGCGCCCCTCAACCCAACGTCCGTCGCTGATCAGCGCTCCGTCGAGGCGAACGCTGACCTTGCCCGCGGCGTCTGTGTGGCAGACGGAGCAATCGTAGCCACCGGAGCGAGGCGAGCCGGTGAAGTAGTTGCCCTGCCCGCCGCCTTCGACGGCCGACTTGCGGAACTTACTGTTCTTGCCGAACTGATGGTACGCGTCCGCATTTGCCGACCAGCTGATGGCCACGAGCGCCAGCGCCAAGGTCATCAACCAGCGACTCATGACGAGCCTCCTTGCTGACCATCCTCTTGCGCAGCTTTGGGAGGGCAAACATCGACGGGTTCACCCAGCCAGTTGGCGATCAACCTATAGCCACAGTCGTTTTCGGAAGCGAAGACATCGGTCGACCGGTAGCTTCCGCGGGCACGGTGGAAGTAGCCGCCGGCATCGATGTCGAGAGGCTTGAGCAGTAGGAGCGCCCCGCCTGGCGCTTCCAGATCGGCGAAGCCCCGCACCATCTTGTAGTTGGCCGCCGTCTCTTGCTCGTCGAGCGGGTGCTCGAGCTCGCTATGCAGCCTGTCGGGCCGATAACGCGCCGGGGCCCGAAGTCGAAACGGCCGCTCTGCGTTGCCATGGCAAACGGGAAATGCACAACGCTCGACCAACACAGGCTCGATGTCGTTCTGGAAGGACGCCAACCCGGGATCAGGCAACTCGTAGCCCGCCTCCAGATCTTGGCAGGCCGCCAGCAGCACGAGCACCGCGGCCGCAGCGAACGCGTATTTGCTACGTCGTGTCGAGCTAGGCTGGCTCGTTGGGTCGTTCATCACCCAAGCGAGGTTGCACAAACGTTGCCAACAAACTTCCTGCGCAGTTACCGGAGCTTAGGCCAGACAATTGTGTCACAAAGTGTCCACGTATGTACACGCACTGTCCAGTTCTGAAGAAGCGACGCGAGGAGCCGGCGGCGACCGACCGGCATCACAATCGTTCAAGGGCTAGGCCTTGCGCCACACTTCCTTATCGAGGCGCGGGAAGCACACTTTGCAATTCCCTCCCTGCTCGATGCCCTCGATTCTCGCCCGCCCTTCGCTGTCGGTGCTGCCATAACGCTTTTTGCCGTCGGGCAAGATCACTTCGTAGCGTTCGCCGGAGACGGGGCTCCCCTGCTCGTCCACGAGCTCAATGGCGATCCAATGCAGCTGTTTCGACTTGGGCTCATCGGTCTTCTTGTGGTCCTTGGTCTCGAGCTTGACCTTGGGAACCTTCTTGACCTTGGGCCAGTCTTTGACCTCGGGCAACAGCACCTTGTGCTCGAGCGCTTTGGCTTGGATCTCGGCGAGCTTCTTGGGCGGCTTGGGGACCTTGGCCTCTTTGGGCTCGTCCGGCGCCTTCGGGCTCGCGCCGCTTCCGCTGCCTGCGGCGCCACCGCTGTTGATCATCACCAGGTTGCCTTTGATCTCTACCCCGGCGGAGGTGATGCGAATGTGGCCTCCAGCAGCCTTGAGCGTGATGTCGGCGCCAGCCCCGGCAATCACTTTGGTGCCCGCTCTGAGGTGGATCTCCTGACCCGCGTCTAGAGCGTGTTTGCCACCGACCTTCTCTTGCTGGTTGCCGCCCACCGTAAGCGACTGTTTCTTGTCGACTTGCTCGGCCCGATTGTCGCGGCTGTCGTGGCTGAGCTTGCCGTCGATGCGCCCTTTGAGATGCTTACCGATGACCAGCTCGCCATCTTTGCCGATGAACAGCGCTGCGCTCTGTTCGTTGCGATGCGTCTCGTCCGTCTTGACGAGCGTGGTCAACCCCGCACCGATGCTGCTCTGGCGGTTCTTGCTACTCAGCTCCACCCGAGAGGCCCCGGTGATTTGCTCACGGTTCTTGTTGGTGGTTTGCTCTTCGTTTCCTTTGACCAGCTTCTGCCGATCGTGGCCCACTGTGATGATGCTGTCGTTCTTCACCAGCTGCCGCATGTTCTTCTGCGCCTGCAGAAGCAGCAGCTCCTTGTCTTTGGCGTCGTCAAAGCTCAGCTCATTGTTCCCCCCACCCCCGGGCGTCGTCTGGCTGCGAAACGCGCTGACGGTGTTGCGCTTGGGCAACTTGTAGGGCAGCGGATTGGTCGCATTGAACATCCGGCTGACCACAACAGGTTGATCGGGATCGCCATCCAGGAAGGACACCAACACCTCTTGGCCGATGCGAGGCAGCTGCATCATCCCGAAGCCCGTTCCTGCCCAGCCATTGGCTACGCGCAACCAACAGCTGCTCTTGTCGTCAGCCTTGCTTTCTCGATCCCAGGGGAAGTGCACCTTCACGCGGCCGAATTCGTCCGTATGGATCTGTTCGCCCGCGGGTCCGACCACCGTCGCGCTCTGCACCGCGTGCACAATCGGCTTGCGGGTATGCTGCGGCGGCCGATATGGGGCGTCGGCGAACACCGCCTCGCCTGACACACTCCACTTCTCGTCCTTTTCACCATAGATCGAGAGCGACACCATGAGCAGCTTGCGCTTGCCGACTTGCTCAGGCGCCTTGTCGAGCGACCAGACGGTGCCCGGTCGCAAATCGACCGCATTGGTCTCGAAGCTGATTACCTGCCGGTCGGCTCGGATGGCTTCCAGATACCGCTGCGCGAGCAGCTTGCCGTGGCTGGCCTCGTGCTTGTCTTTGGCGCTATCGCCTTTGCCCTCGTCTACCACCATCGCGCCTGGCTGGTAGTCGAACTGCTCGTACTTGCTCTCCGGCTCTTTGGCCTTGGGCGCTTGTTCCCGCAGTGCGAGCTTCGGGTTTTGAAAATCGTAATCACCCAACACATAAGCGCCTGGCCTCACCTCGAGGCTCGCGCCCACGGCGCTGACAGCCTCACGCTCTGCCGAATCACTCGATGTACCCAAGAACTCCAAGCTCTTCTCGCGCGGCTTGCTGTCCTGAAGCGCATCACCAAAGCACAACACTGAGCCCTTCTTTTCGTCTTCGACAAAGGTGAAGGCGATACCGACCTCCTCGAGCAATCGGCAGATGAAGTCGTAGTCGCTCTCGTCGTATTGAACCTTGAAATGCAGAGCAGGGTATTTGCCGTCGTCGATCTTCCAACGCGGATCGATCTTCCACTCTGCCAACAGTTTGCCGACGATTTTCGGAATGGACAGGTGCTGGAAGATGCGGCTGTTGCGCCTCAGCGTGAGCAGCCACAAATTCGGCGAGATGTGCAGCTCATAGGTCGACAGACCACTGGACTCGGCCTTGGTCTGCACCATGTTGCTGCAGACTCCCGACCAACTACGCCGGCCGCGGTTGGACGCGAACTTGTAGCCGCTCTCCACCTGCAAGGCGGCCCCCTTGCCGACGAACTTGCCCAGATCGAGGCTCGGATCTTTCGAGGTCGCGTGGACGGTCACCGTGAAAAGCGACGACGCTGTCTCCTGCACCGAGAAGCGTTGCACTTCGAGGGCAGCCACTACCTTCTTGTCGATTGTCAGTTGCGCAAATGCCATTGTCTCGAGTCTCGCTGGTTAGATACTGAGCACGACCCATTGTCCGTCGATCTGCCCGACCAGCAATGGCAGCGTCCAATACTCGTCGTCGTCGTCCTGTCGAATCATCGCCTCGCCGTCTTCTTGCACCAGCTCGAGCAAGCGGTCATTGCCATGGCTGCGTGGCGCAAACACATCGGGATCGAGCGGCGCGAGCTTGAAGTCTTCGTCGTCGAACAGATCTTCGTAGCATTCACGCAGCTCTTGGTGCACGACTGCACTGCCCACACCAAAAGCCTGCCCGCGCTCTTCGATGGGAATGGTCATCAAGTCCATGATGCCGTCGATGTCCTTGGCGGCGACCATGTCGTGAACGCCCTGTAAGAGCTCGCCGAGCGCCTCGCCCGAAGCGGCGTCTTCCTTCAGGGTGTCGGCATCCTGCCAAGCCCAGCGCCCCAGCGGCGACTGGTAGTCGAAGGTGCCTCGATAGAACATGGGCAGCTCGTCCTCGTCGATTTCACTCGCGTCGAGCTCGAGCTCGCCGAGGATTTCCACATCTCCTTCGCCGAGCTGACCGTCGATTGGATCGCGCTCGACCTTGAGCTGCACGAGGATGCGACGCTCAGACAATGCTGCGTCGGGGCTCGGCTCGTCTTGATCATTGGGGAGCTCTTCGACATCCGGATCGTCGACCAGCCCGTGCACCTCGACTTCGAGCGTGTTCTCACCATTGATGATCCACGAGTTGACGGGGTACCCGTCGAGCCGCGGCTCCTCGTAGCGTACCAAGAAGCCATAGCCATTGAGACGAACGGTGCATTGATAGCCGCTCACAAAAACGTCGACCGTGTAGAGGTACTTGGTGCTCATAATGGGCTCGTCGGGCGGGTTGAACCTGGTGAGTGCTGGTTTGTCAGCCTTGGTCGCCAGCAGATTCGGGCACCTTCCTTTGGTCCTCGGGCGGATCGTAGGTGCCACCTGGGGGTGGGACTTCTTGGGGCGGTGGTTGTGGTTCCTGTCGTGGCGGCGGGCGCACCGCTGGCGGCGTAATCCCCCTGTTGGATTCGGGATACGTCCACAGCGGCTTCTTGGGTACGAGTTGTTTTTTCTTGGTGTACGTGAATACACCCCAGGCAACCTTGAACTCGATGGCGCCTTCGATTCCGGTCCACTCGAGCTTGGCGGCGACATGTGGCGGCGTCTTTTGAGTAGCTTTTATGCCGCCCTCGAGCACCAGCGCTGTAGCGAGGTTGGCTTTGGCCTTGAAAAAGTTCTTGGCAGCGGTGGCTTTTATTCCGATTTCTCCCTTGAGCTCGCCGCCGAGCATGAATGAACCCTCCAGCTTGGCAGGCGGCGGCTGTGTTTCGACTGTGCCTTTGATGTAGAGCTTTCCTGAAATAGCACCATAGGCGCAGATCTCTATGAACTTGCACCGCTTGGTGCCCAGCTTGATGCCAAAACCAAACTCGGCAGTAGCCTGGACAATGGTGAAGGTGGTCTCACCTTTGACCCAGCGATAGACCTTCCAACTCTTGGGATCTTCCTTGTAGCCCCACTCCAGATCGAAGGCGCCGTGCAGAGCCATGAACTGGTAGTCGATGTACCAGCCCACCTTGGGGAACTTGTCCAGCATCCTTTGGAACTTGTTGAGAGTGCCAAAGAGCTCTTGGTAGATCTCGCTGATTTCCTTGATCGCCGGAAAGCCAGCTTTGACCTCTTTGTTATCGCGAGTGAACTTGAAGCCGTCGGCCAATGTCTTGGCTTGAGACTTGCTGATGCCCGTCGCCGTGTCGGAGATATCGAACTTCTTCCCGGCGACCTTGGCTGTTTCCTTCTTGAACTCGCCCTTCTTCTTGCCGAAGCGCTTCGAGACTTCGGTTTGGGTCGCGGAACCGCTCCTACCGTCCTTGAAACCACCCCGTTTGACGGTCTTCTTTTGATAACCCGGAGCGAGCTCGAGATGGAGCTTGTACTTGTCGGCGGGATAGGCCTTTACGTTGCAGATCTTGTCGCCATAAACGTTGTGGTCTTTCGAATGCCCGCAGGCGTTGGCCATGATCTGGTATTGGAGGATCTCGGTGGTCGGAAAGTAGTACCACTTGATCAACCCCAAGAAAGAAACAAAGCCACCTGGCTTGGGCGGCAGGGACTTCTTGCTGAGGGCCTCGAAGATGATCTCGGGGGAGTCGATCTTCTTGACGAGCTTGCCGCGATTGGGTTGTCGCTTGTCTTTGGGATTCGGCGTCACCATGTACACTTGGATCGAGGCGTGCTTGTTGCCGTGTACCGTGGCGCCACAGAAGCCCGGACCCTGCGCCATCGTAAAGGTGATCTTGTCGCCCTGCTTCTCTTGCCAGCCGGCCACGACCTCGATGTTGGTCAGAGGCTCCAGTTTGGGATACGGGTAGCGATGATTGGCAGTACGCTTACCTTTGTTCCAATGGTCGCAAGCGAACTTCACCATTGTGTAGCCGCATTCTTTTGGCTTGCTGGGCTTGGCCGCCTTGGGCTTGTTTGATTTGCGCTTGGCCTTGTCTTTGCTCGGTTTGAGCGGGCATTTTCCGGTGCGACAATTGCCAGCCGGCTGGGTCTTCTTCTGAGCTTTGGGCGTCGTGCTCTTGACGCGCGGCTTGCTCTTTTTGGGAGCCTTCTTCGTCGGCTCCGGCACAGTGCCGTCGCAGGGATCGCTCTTTGGCTGACTATGGAGCTTCTTGTAACACTTCTTGACGGCCTTGTTGTGAGTCGAACGATTGCGCGGCGCCGGCGTCGTGGCGCGCTTGGCCTTTGATAAGGTCTTAGGGCAAAAGCTCATGACCACTCCGTTTGCACGAGCTGCACGAGGGTTTCGCGTTTGGAGAGCCAATCGATTTCGACATCATCATCGAAGAGGATGTCGAGATAGCGCTCGTGCTCGTCGGGATCGCCGAATTCCGGGCCGGTCAGTGACATCAGCTCGGCGAAGCGCGTGACGGCTCCAACCGTGTCGAAGCCGTGCTCTTCGGCTTGTTCGAAAATGAAGTAGACCGCGTCGAGTCCTTCGTCGTCACTGCAGTCGGACCAGACGTCGGGCAGCTCGGCACGCAGGTGCTCGAGCAAATCGTGACAGAGGTCGTGACGGGCATCCTCTTCGAATCGCTGTTGCTGGGCTGCGGTGATTTTCAACATGATGGTCTGGAGCTATGGGCGATTGGCACTTTGGGCATTGCTGGCAGCGGAACGGATCGTTAACTCCGACTCCCCACGAGAGAAGGGGAGCAAGCCCTGCTCGCGGTCGTCGACCATCCAGCTGTCGACGTCTGCGAAGAGCTGGCCTTTCTGGCGCGGCGTGATGTCGGCCAACAACGCGCGCAGCACGGCCGGATCGTAATAGCGGAAGTAGAGCTGTTCGCCGCCATCGTCCTCGACCATCAAGAAGCGGCGCAGATGTGTGCGCACGTCGCGGAAGCGCTTGTTGGAAAGCAACCACACACCCCAGCGCCGACCCCAACCTTCCTCCACGATCCTCTCGAGCAGCCGCGAGTCTTTTCGGAGACGCACGAGATAGGGCGCGGCATCAGCCAGGGTGTCGGCCTCGGGGCCCTCGTACAAGCTGCGGTACGGATCGACGTGTTCACGAAGCAGCGTGAGAATTCGATCATCTCGAGCGGCATCGAGCACGGCCCACAGCGAACCCAAGTCGCCACGCAAGGAGGACAGAACGTGCTGCTTGATGGCAACCTCGTCATCATCTTGCTGTGGCTCGTCGCTGCATGGGGTGTGGTCCTCGAAGAAGACCATGAAGTCAGTTTCACCAGCGCGGATCCATGCCCCGTGCTCGACCTCGATCTCTTGCTCAACCTCTTGCCCGCCGAGCTCGAGCCCTGCAGCGCCTTGGAGCAAGCGTAGTGTGCAGCGCGCACCGTCGTAGGCGAGCTCGAAGTGGGCGCCGGAGAGACTGCGATCGTGGTCGATCACCAGCTTGGCGCGCTCGGTTCGCCCAACGCGCAAACGCTCCCCTACAGAGATGACCGCTCGGGCACCGCGCCGCTTACCCCACAACACCTCGGTGATGACCCGTGGTCGTTGCGAGCTGGATTGTTGTTGCTCTTGCACGAAGGTCTCCTAGCTTTCCTTCTCGTCCGAACCGGACTCGGCGCTCTTGCCAGCAGCGTCTTGCCCAGCTTCGACGACTGCAGCGACGACACCAGCCGCAACAACAGCGCCGCCGGCAGCCGTTCCGATGGCCGCAGTGGCATCCCCTGAGCTTGCTTCGCCGGCAGTTCCGGGCGCAGCGGACTTGCTCTTTGCGGCGGGCTTGTCGGCTGCGGCACCCTGCTTGGCCGCGTCTTGCTTGGCATCCCCGGCCTTCTTGGCTTCCTCGGCCTTCTTGGCTTCTTCGGCCTTCTTGGCTTCTTCGGCCTTCTTGGCCTCCGGGTTCTCGAGATCTGGCTTCTTCTTCGGCGTTCCCTGCTTGGCCTTGCTGCCACTCTTGCCGCTGGCTGAGCTGCCTACCGCTGGAACGGCTCCGCTGGTCTTGGCAGAAGAAGCCGTCTTGCTCTCACCGAGTGCGGACTTGCCCGAGGGCGTCTCTTTTGCGGCGCCGCCTGAAGTCGTTTTCGACGCAGCGGCGCTGGTTCCGCCAGCTGCTGCGCCCGTTTTGCCCCCAGCAGCCTTGCTGGGCTTCTTCTCGTCGCCCTTGGCAGTCGACTTCCTCTGTCCGTCGGCGCCCTGCTTGGCCCCAGGAGTCGACCCGCCAGCTCCGGCTGCAGCCTTCTTGTCCTTGTCTTTGGCCTTGTCTTTGTCCTTGGCACCCTTTTCTGACTTGCCAGACTTAGTGGGCGTCGAGCCCTTTGGCCCAGTCTTGGCCCCGGGCGACTTGGCAGTTGCAGAACCAGATTGACCGATGGTCGCGCTCGATCCTGGCGTACCGGCCACTTGGCCCGGTTGAGTCGCGAGCTCTTTGGGTTTTGCGCCAGCGAGTCCAGGCCCATCACCCACTGCAGACTTGGTCGCTGTGGTCTTGGACGGAGCCGACTTGGTCGGCGACTTGCCAGCTGCTGACTTGGATGGCGACTTGCCGGGCGCCGACTTGGACGGCGACGCTTTCTGAGCCTGTGTCGTTTGCACGGCCCTCTTTTTGGCCTGGGCGTTCTTTGCCGCCTGCTTCGCTTTGTTGACGGCTCGTTTCGCCTTTTCGGCGGCCTTCTTGGCCTTGTCCTTGTTCTTGGCAGCATCCATGGCCGCCTTGGCACCGATGCCGATGGCGGCAGCGATGGCGCCTGCACCCAAAACGGAGCCGGCCACGATGGCAGCGATCTTTCCTTTGGACAGACCCTTCTTCAGCTTGTTGGCAGCCGTCTTGCTGAGCTGCTTGGCGCCCTTGGCGGCCTTGGCTTTGGCTTTGGCCTTGGCAGACTTGGCTTTACGAGCAGCCTGACTGGCCTTGGCCTTGGCGGCCTTGGCTTTCTTGGCGGCCTGGGTGCTCTTGGCCTTGTCTGCGGCGGACTTGGCAGCGGCCTTTTTGGCTGCCTTCGTCTTGGCGTCAGCCGCTTTGGCGCGCGCTTGCTTGATCTTGTCTTTGGCGCCGGCGGCCTTCTTCTTGGTTTGCTCTTTGGCCTTCCTGACTGCAGCTTGCGCCTTCTTCTTGGCAGCGGTTTTGGCCTTGTCGGAAGCGGCCGTGGCTTTCTTTGCCGTCGCCTTCTTCGTCTTGTTCTTCTTGGAGTCCTTGGCCTTGTCTTTCTTGTCGGCTTTTGCCTTCTGGGCCTTGTCGCACTTCTCGCAGAATGGCTTGTTGGTGCGCAGCGTGCCCGACTGGGCCGAGGTGCCGATCAGCACCGTTGGACAGCCCACCACAATCTTGCCGCCGTGGGCGGTCGTGTCGCCCAATCGAGCAGCAGGCTTGTCGCCAATGAGAACGTTGGTTGCGCCCTGGGCAATGACGTCCGGCGGGCCGACGCACATCGCTTGATCGCCAACGCGGGCGGCAGGCAAAAACGCGATCAACACCGTGGGATCACCAGCGATCACAGGCCCGCCAACGTGCGGCGCGGGGCCACTCGATAGCGTACAAACATGCATGTCGGTCATTCGTGCTGCGGGCTGCATGCGTTCTCCTGTTATTGGGCGAGGCCCGTGCTGCTGATGTCGTCGACCTTGGGCTTCTTGGGCGCGTCGATGGAAGCCTCGGTGGCCGCATCGGGCTTGGCCGGCTTGGAGCCGCTGCCCTTGCCGGGCTGGGCGCCGCCGCAGTTGATCTTGACCAGTGTGCCTTTGATGGTCACGCCGGCTGGATCGATCTTGATGAAGCCGCCGGGGCCCTTGATCGTCAGGTCCATGGCCGCTTCGAGCACGAGCGACTGACCAGCTTTGAGGTGAATCTCTTTGCCCGCGTCGAGCGCGTGCTTGCCGCCCACCTTCTCCTGCTGATCGCCGCCCACAGTGAGCGATTGGTTCTTGTGGATCTTCTCGGCACGATCGCCTTTGACCGTCAAATGGGAGCTTCCGCCAATGCGCTCGCGCCGGTCTTTCTTGACGACCAGATCGCTGTTCTTGCCAACGAAGCGCTGCAAGCTGCCTTCGGTCCGGTGCTTTTCGTCGCCCTTGACGAGCGCCTCGCGTTTGTCGCCGACTACGGTGGTGTGGTTCTTGTCGGTGATTTCGAGCCGATCGCCACCGGTGACCTCAGTGCGGTTCTTCTTGATCGTCTCGGTCTCGTCGTTCTTGACCAGCTTCTTGCGATCGTGACCAACCGTGATGGTCTCGTCGTTCTTGACCAGCTTGCGGAG
>CAZRGL010000022.1:13562-39754 GCA_964599485.1 uncultured Polyangiaceae bacterium | reverse complement strand
GTGCACATCGACGCTCTGGAAATGGTCCATGCTCAGGCCCAGCGCCTTGAGCCGGGAGCGCACGTAGCTCATCGAAGCGTGCCCGCTCTCCTCCATGCCTTTTTCGAGGCGACCGGTGATGATGAGCTTGCCCTTGCCAGGAACGACCGTAGCTTCGGCCTCGAGGATGTCACCGCCGTTGGCGCTCACCGAGAGCCCCTTGACCAGCCCGACTTCGTCGCGTTCCTCTTTGCGACTCAAGCGGAACTTGGGCACGCCCAGCATCTTGGGGATCTTCTTGGCGGTGATCTCGATGGGATTGTCTTTGCCCTCACGGACCACCTGGCGCGCGACCTTGCGACACACGCTCGACAGCTCCCGCTCCAAGCTGCGAACACCACTTTCTTTGGTGTAGTGGTGGATGATCGTACGGATTGCGTTCTCGGTGATGTCGAGCTCGACATCTTCGAGCCCACATTCCTGACGCTGCCGCACGATGAGGTACTTGACCGCGATGTTCAGCTTTTCGAACTCGGTGTAACCGCCCAGCTGGATGATCTCCATCCGATCCTGAAGCGGCAACGGGATACCGCTGAGGGTATTGGCGGTGGTGATGAACATCACGTCCGTCAAGTCGTAGTCGAGATCCAAATAGTGGTCGTTGAAGGCGTGGTTTTGCTCGCGATCGAGAACCTCGAGGAGCGCAGCGGCTGGGTCGCCGCGGAAGTCGCTGCTCATCTTGTCGACCTCATCGAGCAAGAAAACCGGGTTGTTGGTCCCTGCTTTCTTCAGGTACTGGATCATCTTGCCCGGTAGGGCCCCGATGTAGGTGCGGCGATGGCCGCGGATCTCGGCCTCGTCGCGGACGCCGCCCAAACTGAGCCGCACGAACTTGCGCCCGGTGGCTCGCGCGATGCTCTTGGCGAGACTGGTCTTGCCCACGCCTGGCGGACCTACGAAGCACAACACCGGGCCACGTAGTTGTTTGGTCAAGGCCTGTACGGCCAAGTACTCCAAAATCCGCTCTTTGATCTTCTTCAGGCCGTAGTGGTCTTCTTCGAGGATCCGCTCGGCTTCTTCGAGATCGTAACGCTCCTCGCTCTTCTCGAACCACGGCAGGTCGAGCACCCAGTCGATGTAGTTGCGAACCACCGTCGCCTCAGCGCTGGTGGGGTGCATCATCTTGAGCTTCTTGAGCTCTTTCTTGATGCGCTCCTGAGCCTCTTTGCTCATGCGCTTGTTCTTGATGGCCTCGATGAGCTCTTGGATCTCGTTCTTGAACTCGTCGCGCTCACCTCCACCCAGCTCTTTCTGGATGGCCTGCATTTGCTCGTTTAGGTAGTACTCCTTCTGAGTACGCTCCATCTGCCGCTTGACCCGCGAGCGGATCTTCTTCTCCACTTGGAGGATCTCGATCTCGCTCTGCATGATCTCCATCAAGCGCTCGAGCCGCTGGCCAGGGTCGCCCATTTCTAGCAAAGCTTGCCGATCAGACAGCTTCACGGTCGGCAAATTGGCGATGATGGTGTCGGCCAGACGCGAGCCCTCGTCGATGGCTTGTACGCTCATCAACACTTCGGGCTGCACCTTCTTGTTGAGCTTGACGTAGGTCTCGAAGGTTGCCTGAACCGACCGCATCAGCGCCTCGGTCGAGACGTCCTGCGCCGCTGGCTCAGCCATCGTCTCGGTTTCGACGATGAAGCACGGGTTGGACTGGACGTATTTTTGGATGCGCGCCCGTCGCTTGCCTTCGACCAGAACCTTGACCGTTCCGTCGGGAAGTCGCAGCAGCTGCCGGATGTCACCGACCGTGCCAATCGAGAATATATCCTCGGCGGTGGGCTCGTTGGTTTTGGCGTGCCGTTGGGCCGCCAAGAAGATCTCCTTTTCGCGGCCCATCGCTTCTTCGAGCGCCGCGATGGAACGCTCACGGCCGACGAACAGCTGCGAGATCATGTTGGGAAACACGATGATGTCTCGCAGCGGCAGCAGCGGTAACACGCTGCGTTGGGGCGGCTCGTTTTCAGGCGACTCGTCGTTTTTGAAGAACATTCACTTCACCCACTGCCGTCGATCTCGCCGCTTGGTGCCAATTGGAGGCTCGCTCGCTCAGGAGAGTCAGGCGGGAACCGTCAAGCTCCAATGAAGCACAGGTTCTTCGAGAACGCCATATCGCACCCCAGCTCGAAAACGATCAAGCTGGGGCAGCTTCCTCCATATAGACCATGACGGGAGGCTCGCCCTTGTACACGACGTCCTCCGAAACCACCACCTGTTTGACGGCGTTGTTCGACGGGACCTCGTACATGATGTCTAGCATGCTCTCTTCGAGAATGGCCCGAAGTCCACGGGCCCCGCTCTCGCGGTCGATGGCCTTGCGCGCGACCGCGCGGAGCGCGGTCTTGGTGAACTTGAGCCGCACGTCGTCCATCTCGAACAGTTTCTGATACTGCTTCTCGAGGCTGTTCTTTGGCTTGGTGAGGATATCGACCAGGGCGTCCTCACTGAGCTCGTAGAGCGTTGCAACCACGGGCAAACGCCCGATGAACTCTGGGATGAGCCCAAACTTGAGCAAGTCCTCGGGCTGCACCTCTTTCAGAATGTCGCCAAGGCGCATTTCTTCGCGCGACTTGATGTCAGCGCCAAAACCGATGGTGCTCTGCCCCACCCGCCGCTTGATGATCTGATCGAGGCCCACGAACGCACCACCACAAATGAACAGGATGTTGGTGGTGTCGACCTGCAAAAAATCCTGCTGCGGGTGCTTGCGGCCGCCCTTGGGCGGAACGTTGGCGATGGTTCCTTCGATGATCTTCAGCAAGGCTTGCTGTACGCCCTCGCCGGAGACGTCTCGGGTGATGCTCGGGTTGTCGCTCTTGCGGCTGATCTTGTCGATTTCGTCGATGTAGACGATGCCGCGCTGAGCAGCCTCAACATCATGATCGGCATTCTGAAGCAGCTGGACGATGATGTTCTCGACGTCCTCGCCCACGTAGCCAGCCTCGGTCAGCGTCGTCGCGTCGGCGATGGCAAAGGGCACGTCGATGATCTTGGCAAGCGTTTGGGCAAGCAAGGTCTTGCCGCAGCCGGTGGGACCGAGCAGCAGGATATTCGACTTCTGCAGCTCTACGTCATCGGACGAGACCCGCGAATCAATGCGCTTGTAATGGTTGTGGACCGCGACGCTGAGCACCTTCTTGGCCTGCTCTTGGCCTACGACGTAGTCATCGAGAATCGTTTTGATTTCTTTGGGCTTCGGGACGGGCGTAGAGCCTGAAGCAGGCTCCTCTTTTTCGACCTCTTCAGCAATGATGTCGTTGCACAGGCCGATGCACTCGTCACAAATGTAGACGGTTGGCCCAGCGATGAGCTTCTTGACCTCTTTTTGGGATTTGCCACAAAAAGAGCAGCTCAAGTTTCCGTTCGAGTCGTCGCGCCGCCGATCCACGTCTTCCTCAACAATGCCATCTGGGCTCAGGAAAGCCCATTCAGATTCCCCAAGTAGCGGTTTTGTGTGCCAAGAATTGTAGTGCTCCCAACCGCGTCGGGCAACCTCCCGACCGCAGCAATGTCACCGCTGAGCACGGCCGCGACGGTCTGATCACCCCACCGGCCCTTTGCGTGCCGGCTCGCCAGTGGCCTTGCTGAGCACCTGGTCGATAATCCCGTACTCCTTGGCTTCGGTGGCGCTCAGGTAGAAGTCACGCTCGATGTCGCTCGCTAGCCGGTCGCGGTCTTGCCCTGTTGCATCGCTGAGCATGTCGATGAGCGTCTCCTTGACCTTCTTGATTTCACGCGCCTGGATTTCGATGTCCGTGGCCTGACCGCGCGCGCCTCCCAAGGGCTGGTGGATCATGATCCGTGCGTGCGGCAGAGCGAATCGCTGTCCCTTCTCGCCGACCGCCAAAAGCACCGCTCCCATCGAGGAGGCCTGGCCGATGCACATCGTGGAAACGGGCGATCGGATGTACTGCATGGTGTCCACAATCGCGAGACCCGCAGTAACCACGCCGCCAGGGCTGTTGAGGTAAACCTGCACGTCCTTGTCGGGATCTTCGCTCTCCAAGAACAGGAATTGAGCGACGACCGCGTTCGCTACGAAGTCGTCGATCTCCGTTCCGAGGAACACGATGCGATCTTTGAGCAAGCGACTGTAGATGTCCCACTCACGCTCACCGCGGTGGGTCGTCTCCGTGATTCGCGGCAGATAATACGCGGCCCGCTCACGCTCGTGACGAATGTAGGGCGCGGCACTTTCCAAGACGCTGAGCGCTTTGCTTCGGTTCATTTGGATTCAGACTCCTGCGATTCAGACTCTTGCCCCTCAGACTCCTCGGTGGCGTCGCTGATCTTGGCGCTCTGCTCGAGAAGATCCAGCACTTTGTCCTCGAGGATCATGCCGACGAGCATTTGTTGTTGATCGGGTTGACGATACTCGGCCTTGATTCGCGCGATATTCTTGCCGGATTGATCGGCGAGCTCCTGGTAGCCCTTTTCGATGTCCTCCGGGGTGACCTTGACGTCTTTTTCTTTTGCAATTTCCGCCATTAGCAGCCCCGCGCGGACCTTGTGCTCCGAGTCCGACCGCACCTGTTCGGAGAGCTGCTGTGGGTTAGGAATCGGCTGCCCACTCATGCGCGCCATGGCCACCAGCTGTCGCTCGCTCTCGCGAGCTTGTTGCTCGACGAGCGAGGGCGGCACCGGGATCGGGTTCTTCGCGCAGAGCTGGGCCACGAGTTGCTTGGCAACGTCCTCGTCACCGGTCTGCTTCAGGCTTGCCGCGATGGTCTCACGCAAATCGGCTTTGAGGGCCGCCAAATCGGCGTGCTCGAGATCCTTGGCGAGCTCGTCGTCGACCTCGGGAAGTACCACTTCTTTGATCTCTTCCAGCAGAACCTGGAAGGTCACGCTAGCGCCCCGTAGCTGCTCGTTGGGGTGGTTGGCAGGAAAATCATGATTGATTTCCTTGCTCTCACCAGCAGACATTCCTTCGAGCCCATCGTCGATGGCACCGAGAACTTCTCCACCGCCTACCTCAGCCTCGATCTCTTCGTCGTGCTCTTGGCCGTCGTGCGTGAAGCTGATCTTCAGTTGCGCCACATCGCCTTTCTTGACGGCGCGACCGTCGACCGGACGCTTGGTGGCGTTGTCATGGCGGAGCTTCTCGATGCGCTCGTCGAGCTGCTCGTCAGTCACCTCGACCGATGGCCGAATCGCTTGTAAGCCTTCCCATTTCAGCTCCTCGATTTCGGGGCGCACCTCGAAGCGCGCCTTGAAGGAGAACGAAGCTTTGGGGTTGAGCTCTGCCGGCTCGACCGCAGGCTCCGTCAGCGGCTGCAAGGACTTGTCCTTGATAGCCTCTTGGAGCGTGCGATCCATCAAGCGCTTGGCGACGTCAGCTTTTACAGCCGCCCCGTAGAGGTGCTGCAACACATGACGGGGCGCCTTGCCTTTTCGAAATCCCCGAACCCGCGCGGTGCGTTTGAGCGAGGAATACGCGTTGTTGACCTCAGTATTGACGGCGTCGGCTGGTACCTCGATTTGCATCTGGACCAATACCGGCGACAGCTTCTCGACGTTGACTTCAGTGGACATTTTGGAGCGGCTGCAGATGACACGAGCCTGCGTCGAGGTCAAGGAATGCTCACGCAACGCGGCAGCCAAAAAGAAAGAACCCCCAACGGTGAGGCGTTCCGTTGGGGGCGAAGTCCCGGGAGGGGGACCACATCCAGCTAGGAAATCTGGATGTTAATAGTCTTCTTCTTCTTCTTCTTCTTCGTCCACGCGATCGAAGTAGAATTCAGCCTCGAAGGGCTTGTCCTCGATCATCTCTTCCACCGTCTGACCAACGCGACGGGCGGGCCGAAGATACTCCCGCTCGAACTCCGCAAAATTTCGGTACCTCGGCGCCATAGTCTCCTCCGAATGCATTGTCTGCGTACATGCACCTACATGTACCGACATGTCGGTGACTGTAGTTTACAGGTTGACACGGGCCAAAAAAAATCGGGTGGCCTCCAAAAAGAATCGCAAGCCAACATCGGTTGGTGGTTGAGGGCCGAGCGTCGATGTGTAACGTGGCCTTCCTGCCATGTCGCCAGGCGCACTCGTCATCGCCGTCGCCAACCAGAAAGGCGGAGTCGGAAAGACCACTACGAGCGTGAACCTCGCCGCGAGCTTGGCCACGGCCGAACGGCGCACGCTTTTGGTGGATGTCGACCCTCAGGCCAACGCCTCGAGCGGCGTCGGTGTGCGCCCGCGCAGCGTCCAAGTCGGACTCTATGACGCGCTGATCGGTCGGTCGCGTCTCAACGAAGTCATCCTTGAAACGGAAATCCAGGCCCTGCACGTCGCACCCTCGACCCAAGACCTGGTTGGCGTCGATCTCGAGCTCGTCGATGCCGAGGACCGCGCCATGCGCCTGCGCGACTGCTTGGCCAGTGTGCGCGACGACTACGACTACATTCTGCTCGACTGCCCGCCCTCTTTGGGTCTGCTCACCGTCAATGCGCTGAGTGGGGCCGACCAGGTGCTGGTACCCATGCAGTGTGAGTACTACGCGCTCGAGGGGCTGACACAGCTGATGGCGACGATCGACCGAGTCAAAGACCTGTACAATCCGCGG
This sequence comes from uncultured Polyangiaceae bacterium, assembly GCA_964599485.1. Lineage (GTDB taxonomy): Bacteria > Myxococcota_A > Polyangia > Polyangiales > Polyangiaceae > JAPYTK01. Next base: position 33,150 of record CAZRGL010000022.1, on the reverse strand, counting down.
CTATCGGTGGCAGGCATCGTGTTGACCATGTTCGATGTGCGCAACTCGCTCACCCACCAGGTGGCCCAAGAGGTACGGAACCACTTCCACGTCTTCGAATCGATCATCCCGCGCAACGTAAAGCTCAGCGAAGCGCCCTCCTACGGCAAACCCGCCCTGCTGTACGACGCCCAGTGCAGAGGCGCGCAGGGCTACCTGAGCCTGGCACGCGAGCTGCTTCAAGCACGGGAAGAAGCACAACTCACGACGGCACGACCCGCGACAGGCCAACGCCCATGAGCGCTGAGCGCCGCGGACGACGCGCCTTAGGCCGAGGCCTCGAGGCACTCTTGCCATCACGCCCCGAGACCCGTGAGCCAAAGGGCGGACCGGGCGCGGTCTTCTCTTGCCCCATCGAGCGGCTCAAACCCCGCCACGATCAGCCCCGGCAGGGCTTCGATGGCGACCGACTCGACGAGCTCGCGGCCACAATCAAAGCCCACGGCATCATCCAACCGATCGTCGCGCGGCAGCTGGCCAATGATCGATACGAGATCATTGCTGGTGAGCGACGCTGGCGCGCGGCGCAACGTGCCGGCCTCAAAGATGTGCCCGTGGTCGTGAAAGAGGCCAGCGCTGAGAAAGCCTTCGAGCTCGCGTTGATCGAAAACCTGCAGCGCGAAGACCTGAACCCGATCGAAATCGCCATCGCCTACGAGCGGCTCCTCGAGGATCACGGCCACACCCAGGAACAGTTGGCCGAGCGCGTGGGCAAGAGCCGCTCCACCGTAACCAACGCCCTCAGATTGCTGAAGCTGCCCACTCGCGTGCGCACCATGGTCTCGGACGGAACGCTCAGCGAAGGGCACGGCCGTGCTCTGCTCGGTGCTCCCGACGAAGCGACTCTGGTCGGCTTGGCCAACAAGACAGCGCGCGGACGGCTGAGCGTGCGCAAAGTCGAGCAGCTCATCCGCGCCGCCAAGCGCCCTGCGCGCAAGAATGAGCCCGCTGCCAAGAGCGCCAGCGTACGTGATCTGGAACAGCGCTTGACCCGCCGCTTGGGCGCCCGCGTCGCGGTGGAGCACAAGGGCCCAGGCGGTAGGCTCAGCGTGAGCTACGCCGACTTGGACGAGCTCGACCGCATCCTCGAGATCATCGACGCTTGAGCCCGCTTACGCGTCGCGGTCCGAGTCCGAGTCTGAGTCCGAGCCCGGGTCCAAATGGTCGTAGGGGCGGGGTTTATCCGGGTTTATCCGGGTTTATCCGGGTTTATCCGGGTTTATCCGGGTTTATCCCCGCCCGCGCCGAGCGTCGCGGTCCGCGTCCGAGTCCGGGGCCGGGGCCGGGTCAGGGTCGAGCTAACGGGCGCCGGCGTTCTCGGCTGCCATTTCCTTGAGCTTCTTTTTGGCTTTCTTGCCGTACGGCGTGCCCGGGCCGAGCTTGACCGTCTTTTCGAAGGCGTTCGCCGCTTTGGTGCGGCGCTTGTCCTGTCGATACGACATTCCAAGATAGTAGTAGGCGGCTTGGAACGCCGAATCGAGCTTGATGGCCATCAGATAATCGACGCGAGCATCCGATTCCTGCTTGAGCGAGTGCTTGCACAAGCCGCGCTGCACGAAGTACTTCGCTTGTTTGCCGTCGTGCTTGAGGGCGGCGTCGAAAGCTTCGACGCATTCAGCCCAAGCCTTGGCCTTGGCAAAACGCTGCGCCAACACCACCATGGCTTTGGGATCGTCCTTCAGTGCCGGCAGGACTTTTCGCATCTGCACCGAGGACTCTTTCAGCTTGCCGGCCTCGTACAGCATGTTGGCGTACGCGAAGCGCAGCTCGCCGTCGTCTTGCAGCTTGAGAGCGGTTTCGTAGTGCTTGGCGCTGTTTCGGTAGTCCGCAACGAGCTGATAGGCGAGCGCCAAGTTGCGGTGAACGTCCGGAGCGTTTGGATCCAGCCTCGCCGCGTCCGCCAACACTCCAACTGCTTTCTTGGGCCGCACGGGCTCCTCCAAGTAGATGGCACCCAGATTGACGCGTGCTTCCACCAGATTCGCATCGAGCTCGAGGGCGCGCTTGTAGCCCTTTTCGGCTTCGGACCGATTTCCCGATTGGTCGTAGCAGAGCCCCCGATAGTACTGCGCTTGTGCGTTGTTCGGTTGGGCGGCCAGAGCACGATTGAGAAAAGGAATCGCCTCGGCGTAGGCCTCGTTCTTGACGTACGCCATGCCGCGATCGAAGTCGCTCATGCCTGCGCCGGGCATGCGACCATCCTCCGTGGGTGGCGGATCGGCAATCAGCAGCGGTGGCGGCGCAATCGGCGGCGACGGACAGCCCGTCACCATCAAGATCCCGCCAAAGGCGGCCAACAAAAAGCACTGGCTGAAGCGATGACTCAACATGTCCCTCTACTCATTCATTTTTGCTAGGAGGTCCAGCAAGGCGCCGCGCAACTGCTCGACGCGCTCCTTCTGCTCTACCTTCATATTGTCCTGCTCGCTAACGTAAAACACGTCCACGACGCGGGTTCCCTCGGTTGCGATCTTCGCCACCGCGATACTCAGACCGAGCGAATGGAGCGCCTCGCTGAGCGCAAACAACAGCCCTGGACGGTCGCGGGTAATGACCTCGATAACGGTGTGCTGGGACGAGGCGCGGTTGTCTATGATCACCTTGTTTGCCACCGCGGGGTCACCGCTGAGACGCCAGCGGCGCTGAGCTCGGCCCGATATCAGCTCGCGAGCACTCGTTTCGCCCCGCAGCAGCGCACAAAGATTGCGCTCCAGCTTGGGCAGGGCGCGAGCAACACCACCCGCACCATCAACTGCGTGCTGTGTCCAAAACACGTCCACGGCGATGCTCCCGCCTTCTTTGACGTCGAAGTGGCACGAATGGATCTGTGCCGCGTGCACTTCTAGCCGACTTGCTGCGATGGCAGCAGCAATGTCGGCAAGCAAACCCGCCCGATCGGCCGCCACCACGCACAGCTCTGAGCCGCCCGCCCTATCAGCTGACACCAAGCCCAAGCTCGCTTCTTGATTGCCAGAATCGAGATGAGCGCGGACCAACTGGGCATGTGACACGAGCGTGGCCGCGGGAGTTGCCAGAAGATAGCGGTCCGGCATGGCCGCCAGAAACTTCACCAAGAACGCCTGCTGCGCATCACTGACCAAAGCCACGGCCTCCTTGCGACGGCGCTCGAGAAGCGACCCATGCTGGGCACCGCCACTGCGGAAGTGGTCATCAGTTGCGAGATAGAGCTCATCGAGCATCCGAGCCTTCCACGAGCTCATCGAGGTGGGGCTCGTCGTGGACAAGTCGGCAACCGTCAACAAGTAGAGGTTGCGCAGCCCCTCGCGCCCTCGCACAGCGTTGGCCAGCTCTTCTATGGTGGATGGGTCGTCGACATCGCGGCGTGTGGCAACGTGATACATCGTCAAATGGTGCTCGATGAGTCGACTGACATCGCTGGCGTCGTCTGGCTGGAAACCCAACCGCGCAACGATGCTGGCCGCCATCTCGGCGCCGCGCTCGGAGTGGTCCATCACCCCAATCGCCTTGCCGATGTCGTGCAACAAGGTTGCGAAGAACAGGACTGCAGGGCGGCTGATGTCCGAAGCAACCTGACAGGCGAGTGATCCAGCCCAGCGCTCCTCCTCATCCTCGTCGAGCACGATGTCGCCACGCACGATCTCGGCGAGACGCGCGGTCGCCATGACTGAGTGAACGTCCACTGTGTAGACGTGATAGGTGTCGTGATGCACGCGCCCTACCACCGGCCCGAACTCGGGGATCATCGCCAATAGCAAGCCGAGATCGTGTAGCTCGTGCACCACACTGCGCTGCTTCAGCCGTGTTTCTCGGCGGCACTGGACGAGCGCCACGAACAAGCGCGCCGCCTCCGGGTCCTGTCGAAGGCGCTGTGCCCAGACCACGTCACCACAAACGTTCATGATCGCGGAGCGGGTGCTGCGTCGCAACGGCACGCGTTGCTCAATCGCCTTGTCGACGAGCCGAAGCGCCACCACGGGCTGCCGCTCCAGCAAGGCCGAGTCAGCGAAGGTCACGGCACCGGCGAAGAGCTGCGCTCCGCCACCGAGCTCGATGGTGGCGTGGCGGCGCCGAATGAGCACCGGAGCGGCCCGAGCCAACATCATGTCGCGGAAGCGAGCAATGGTCCGCGCCGCCCGATAGTAGTCACTCATCATGCGCTCGGTCGCGTCACGCGCATCGCCGTCGTAGCCCAGCAGTGCCGCCACCCCCTCTTGCTCGTCGAAGCCCAAGCGATCTTGGCGCCGCCCGGCGCGCTCGTGCAAGACATTGCGAATCCGCCAGAGCAGCTCCCGCGCGGCGCGCACCGCGCTCAATTGTCGGTCGACCAAAACACCAATGCGCAGCAATCCTTCGAAGTCGCTGACATGCCAGCGGGCCCGGGCTGCCCACCACGCCACGTCTAGATCCCGCAAGCCGCCCGGACCGTTCTTCACGTTGGGCTCGAGCAAGTAGACCGAGCCGCCGAAGCGCCGATGCCGTTGCCGCAAACTGCGTTCCAGCCGCTCCAGAAAGCTCGGCATCTCTGAAAGTGAGAAGATCCCGTCACCTGATTCGGCCAACAAGCGGTCGCTCAAACTACGGTCGCCTGCCACGAAGCGCCAGTCCAGCAAGCTGGTCGCTGTCGGCAGGTCTTCGGCCGCTGCGGCGAGCAGGTCGCTCACTGTGACCACCTGATGTCCGACGCTGAGACCCGAATCCCAAAGTGGATAGAGCAAAGCATCGGCCACCTTCCGAGCATGCTCGAGATCGGCCGCAAGCAGCCGCATGTCCAGATCGGAGCCCAAGGCTACCGCAGCGCGTCCATAGCCTCCTACGCCCGCCAGGGCGATGCCTTCGGCCCCACTCCGAGCAGCAACTATGGCGCCCGCGAACAGTTCTTTGAGCAGTCCATCGATGACCTGAGCGTAGACGCGCCCCAGAGACAGCCCGACCTGGCCAGCGAGCGCCTCGTGGTGCTGAGGAGCCACTGTCAGCAGCTGTCGCAACTTGTCACGTAGAGGCCGGCAGCCGTCGGCCAAACGCACCCTCACATGCTCAGCATCGAGCGGCATGCTCACGCTGCGGCAGCCCTTCCTGCAGCTGCTCCTGTCTGCCTCACCGATGGTGGCCTCACCGATGGCGAGATTAGCAGCGCGGGACCCAAAATGCCCCCACAGCGCAAAAACGGGCGGTCTCTTCGGGCCCAGCCGCTATGCTCCCAGCGTGACCCAAGCTCGTGCACTTCAGGTTGTCGACAAACTGAACCGCCCGCTGCGTAGCTTTCGGCTCAGCGTCACGGACCGCTGCAACCTGCGCTGCCGCTATTGCATGCCCGAAGTGGACTATGTGTGGTTGCCGCGCGGAAAACTGCTCGACTTTGACGAGCTACGGCGCGCAACCGAGCTTTTCGGCCGGCTCGGAGCAAGCCGCCTTCGTCTCACGGGTGGCGAGCCCCTGTTGCGACGCGACTTGCCGCTACTGATTGGTAAGCTCGCCGCCATCGAGGGCTACAAAGATGTGGCGCTCACCACCAATGGCATCCTGCTTCGTCCTGTCGCCAAGCAGCTGCGGGCCGCCGGCCTGATGCGCATCACCATCAGCCTCGATACCCTACGCGCCGACCGTTTCCAAAAGCTGACTCGCGTAGACGCCTTGCCCCAAGTATTGGCAGGCATCGAAGCCGCTCGTGAAGCCGAATTCGACGAGGTGAAGATCGACACGGTGGCCTTGCGCGGCTTCAATGACGACGAGCTGACGAGTCTGATCGATTTTGGTCGCCAGACGGGCATCGAAGTCCGTTTCATCGAGTACATGGATGTGGGCGGAGCCACCGCCTGGAAGCCAGAGCAAGTGATCAGCCGAGCGGAAATCCTGCAACTTGCAACTGACGCCTTCGGGCCACTCGCCGAGGTGGCCGGCCGAGGCTCCGCCCCTGCTGAGCGCTTCGCACTGCAAGACGGTACCGTGTTCGGCATCATCGCCAGCACGACCGCGCCCTTTTGCCAGTCATGCGACCGCTGCCGACTCACTGCCGATGGTATGTGGTACCACTGCTTGTACGCGAGCTGCGGAATCGATCTGAAGACGTTGATGCGCGACGGCCACAGCGATGACGAGCTGCTCGAGCACATGGTCAATCAATGGCGTCAGCGCGAAGACCGAGGAGCGGAGTTGCGCGCCGAGCTGTCCAATCGCGGCTCTTCGGTACCCGTAGACGAGCTGCGAGACGACCCCCACCTCGAAATGCATACCCGCGGCGGGTGAGCCCGTGGGCCAGCCGTAGCGAAATTGCGCAGGCTCATCTACGATGCCGCCGATGACTGAGAAGATGTTCAAGACGCTGCTCGCCAAGGCCGAAGCGACGAGCAGCAAGCGCGGCCCCGCATCATTGCCAACTGGAAAGACGCTCTCCCTCTATGTGGCCGCCAACGGCGCATCGATGTCGGTGAACAAAGTCACCCACATCCGCCTCGAGGGCGATGTCGTCGAGGCGACGAACAACAAGGGCGAGCTGTTCTTGTTCGCCCTCGAGAACCTCTACGCGGCGTCGATCAGCGGCGCGGCTGGACCGAGCGCTGCCGCCCGAAAAGCCGGCTTCTTGGGCTGAGCAGATGGGGCGCCCGGCACCTGCCGCTCCCGACTGGCTCGAGCCCGACGACCACGTAGTGCTCGACGGCGTCACCAAATCCTTCGGTAAGGCCAAGGTGCTCAAAGGCATCGACATTCGGTTCAAACGCCACGAGACGGCGGTCATCATCGGTGGTTCGGGTGCCGGCAAGACCACCTTGCTGCGGCTGCTCATCGGGCTGGACAAGCCGACGACGGGCCACATCTGGGTCAACGGGGAAGACATCGCCCCGCTCGGCGAATACCAAATGAACCGGGTGCGGCAAAAGTTCGGGATGGTGTTCCAGTACGCCGCCCTGCTCGACTCACTCACCGTGCTCGACAACGTCGCCTTTCCCTTGCGCGAGCACCGCAAGGACATGTCGCGCAAGCAGATGCGGGACAAAGTCGTGGGCCTGCTCAATCAGCTCGGCTTGGTGGACAAGGAAGACAACATGCCCTCAGAGCTGAGCGGCGGCCAGCGCAAGCGGGTGGGCCTCGCCCGGGCGCTCATGCTCGAGCCCGAGGTACTGGTCTACGACGAGCCGACGAGCGGGCTCGATCCCCACACCAGCCGCATGGTGGATGACCTCATCGAAGAAACCCGCGACACCTTCGACGTCACCAGCGTGGTCATTTCCCACGACATGGCCAGCTGTTTTCGTATCGCCCACAAGGCGTACTTGCTCATCGACGGGCTGGTTGCGGCTCAAGGCACACCACGCGAGCTCGCCTTCGGTGACAACGAAGTGTCCCGGGACTTCATCGCCAAGAGCGGCATCGCTGCCGACACCTTGGAGCGCCTCGTCGATTGACTCAACTCAGTTGATCAACGGCCTCAGCAAGCGTCACGAAGCGAAACCCATGGCGGCGCAGCTCGAACAGCGCCGCCGCCAAACAAGCGAGCTTGCGAGTATGGGCGATCCGGACGTCTGGCTGATGGCCCACCAGATCTTCCAGACCGTCAGAGGCATCGAGAAAGTCGATGCCGTGTAGCTCCAAGCTGACCAGAGGCGCATCCACACAACCGCGTGCAAGTGCGCGCGCTCCACGGGGGCCAGCCAGCGTCAAAGCAGTCCCAATCAGCGGCAGCCGAGTCCAGCGGGTCACGGTCATGGGGATCTCCAGCAAGCCGGTCCCGCCCCGACGCCACCAGGGGCGCGCTGGGTGATAAGGCAAACGAGGAGCCAGCATCACCCGAGGCGTGTCGAGCTGCGCAATCGTACGCCGACCACGCAATCGAATCGACAGCATCGCCAAGGTCTTGGCCAGATAATAGGGAGGACAAGCAAAGACCGAGGCGTCGAAATCGAGCCCGTGTTGCTCGAGCACGTCGAGCAGGGTGTCGCTTATGGCATAACCAGGCGCCCTGAAGCCGCGGGGGCGGCGACCCGCAACGCCCTCGATGATGTCCTGCGCTTGGCCTACCTCGGCCGCAATTTCGACGCTCGAGGCCCGCGCCAAGTCATACCGATGACTGTAGCTGTGGTTCTCGATGGGGTGACCAGCAGCACTCAGCTCACTGAGACGCTCCGCGCTCGCGGGCCGCGACAAATCCCGTCCAACCGCGAATAGCGAGAGATTGATTCGCTGATCGCGCGCAAAACGGGCCATGCGTTCAAGCGCAAGATCGTAGACAGCGTGGGCGCCTAGCTCACGAACAGCAAGACCGTGCAGCGATCGATAGGTGTCGATCTCGTCGAGATCGACACTCACCGCGCAAAGTCTGTGGCTAGCCACCGACTGCTACTGTTCCAGCAGCTCGGCCACGCCGGCAGTGATGTCCTCTTGCTTCTTCTCGATGCCTTCGCCGAGCTCGAAGCGAACAAAACTGATGATTGCCAAGGATCCGCCGGCTTGCTCGCCCGCCTCTTTGCGCAAATCGTCGATCTTCTTCTTGTGCTGCGCCGACTCTTGCTCGAGCAGCGCCACTTCGGAGAACCACTTGTCGACTTTGCCGTCGATGATCCGCGGCCACACCTTCTCGGGCTTCGGCTTGGGCTCCTCACGAAGCTGCGCCTCGTAGATCTCGCGCTGCTTGGCCACCAAGGCATCGTCGACGTCGTCACGGCGCAGCACCATGGGGTTCATCGCCGCGATCTGCATGGCGGTGTCGTCGGCAAAGCTGCGGGCAGCTTCGTGGGCAACAGCTTGCTCGGTCTCGCCCTCGACGACGACGACGACCCCAATCTTGCCACCCATGTGCACGTAGCTGTGGCAGAAGCCATGTTTGCCCTCACCAACAGCGAGCTTGACGAAACGTCGCAGCGTGATTTTTTCACCGACGATGGCTGTGAGCTCAGTGGCGTGCTCGGCGAGTGTCTTACCATCCACCTCGAGCGCGGCGAGCTCGCCATCCGCGCCAACTTGTTGAACCGCCGTCATGGCCTTGTCGACGAGGCTCTTGAACTTCTCGTTGCGCGCCGAGAAATCTGTCTCGATGTTGACCTCGACCATCGCCGCGCTGCGGCTGTCGCTGGCAATCTCGGTACGCACTTCTCCTTCAGTAGCAACTTTGCCGGCACGCTTGGCCGACTTGGCCTGACCCTTCTTGAGGATGATCTCGACGGCCTTGTCCATGTCGCTGTCGGCTTCGACGAGCGCTTTCTTGCAGTCGGTCATTCCCGCCTGGGTCCGCTCACGAAGCTCCTTGATCGCTTGGATGCTCACGCTGGCCATAATGCTCTCTCCTTCAACTCGCCTTGGGGGGCAGGTTTACTGGGCTGCCCTGCTGGGCCGCCGCTGCTGATCGCGCAGCGGCAGCCATGGATGATGATTTCGTTAGCGATGTTTCGCTAGCGGGCGCCGCCGCGATAGCGCGCCACCGTGACCTCTGCCATGGGCCCACGGGCTTTTTCGGCTGACTGCGGCTCGTGCTTCCGGCTCTGCCGACCTTCGATGCACGCATCCGCGATGCGCTTGGTGATCACCGACAACGAACGAATCGCATCATCGTTGCCAGGAATGACGTATTCGATGACGTCCGGATCGCAGTTGGTGTCGGTGATCGCAACCACCGGAATCTTCAGCTTGCGTGCCTCTGCAACCGCAATCGTCTCCTGCTTGGGGTCGACGACGAACATGACGCTCGGCACCTGACCCATGCCCTTCAAGCCACCTAGGAACTTCTCGAGGCGCTCGCGCTCCTTTTCGAGCTGGACAACCTCTTTCTTGGGCAGCTGCTGGTAGACCCCCTCATCTCGCATTCGCTCGAGGGAGCGCAGTCGTTCCAAGCCCTGCTTGATGGTTCGGAAGTTCGTGAGCGTCCCACCGAGCCAGCGGTTGGTCACGAAGTACATCTCACAGCGACGCGCTTGCTCGATGATGATGTCCTGAGACTGCCGCTTGGTGCCGACGAACAACACATGTCCGCCGCGGGCAACCGTCGAAGAGACGAAGTCATAGGCCTTGGCGAACAGTTTGACGGTCTGATCGAGATCGATGATGTGGATGCCACTGCGCGCGCCGTAGATATAGCGCCGCATCTTGGGGTTCCAGCGACGCGTTTGATGGCCGAAGTGGACTCCAGCTTCGATGAGCTCACGCAGATCGATTTCTCGACCTGCCGGCACCAAATCGGCGCTGGCCCCATTCGAGCCGTTGCTGGCCGTCTCGGCTTGGCCCTCGGCTTCCGCGGGGGCAGCCTCGGCGGGGGCAGCCTCGGCGGGGGCAGCCTCGGCGGGGGCAGCGTCGGCGGGGGCAGCCTCGGCGGGGGCAGCCAAGGTGGCGGCAGGCTCGGCAGCTGTTTCGGTCGCGGTGGCTTCGGACGCAACAGCGTCTTGGTTTTCTTTGTCGGTCATCGCACTTTCCTTTCGGTTGTTCCTCCGCTCTCCCCAGCAGCCAACCGGTTGGAACCGGCACCGGACCGCCAGACGTGCTCGAGAGCGTGTGGGATAGGGATTGGCTGGGCACAAGCCCAGCTTTAAAAGGGCGGCTAGGATACGCCTGAACGCGTGCTTGTCAACAAGCACGGCGCGCTCACGGGCAAATCACAAGATCACGGTCTGCTGGTGCTGTCCCCAAGCGCTTCGGAGCACATCGCTGGCTTCGCCAACGGTAGCGCCCACCTGCATCGCTTCGATGAGTAGAGGCATGAGATTGGCGTCCCCCTCAGCGGCGGCGGAAACAGCACCGAGGGCGCGTTCGAGACGGGGCTTATCTCGCTGTGATTTCCACAGCTTGACCCGCTTGACCTGGTCACGCTCAACGGCGGGATCGATCTTCATCACGGGCACATCAGCTGCCTCATCTACTTCAAAGGCGTTCTGACCAACTACCGTGCGCCGCCCCTGCTCGATGTCGAGCTGATAACGATATGCGGAGTTTTGAATCTCTCGCTGGACGTAGCCTTGCTCGATCGCTGCCACCATGCCGCCGAGCTCGTCGATGCGCTCGATGTACTGTCGAGCAGCCGCCTCAATCCGCTTGGTTTGGGTTTCGATTGCATAGCTGCCCCCGAAAGGATCGACGAAATCACTAATCCCCGACTCGTGAGCAATCACTTGTTGAGTCCGCAGGGCCACGGTTACGGCCTCTTCGGTGGGCAAACCCAACGCTTCGTCGAAACTGTTGGTGTGTAGCGACTGACACCCACCGAGCACTGCAGCCAGGGCTTGGATGGTGACGCGGACGACGTTGACCGTCGGCTGCTGGGCCAGCAACGAGGCGCCAGCGGTTTGGCAATGAAAACGCAACGATCGAGCCCGGTCACTGGTAGCCCCGAAGCGTTGCTTCATGATGTCGGCCCACATGCGCCGAGCAGCTCGAAACTTGGCAACCTCTTCGATCAAATTGTTGTGAGCGTTGAAGAAGAAGCTGAGCTGTTTGCCGAAACCGTCCACGTCCAAGCCGGCATCGACCGCGGTTTGCACATATGCGATGCCGTTGGCCAGCGTGAATGCGAGCTCTTGAGCAGCGCTGCAACCGGCCTCCCGCATGTGATAGCCGCTTATCGAGATCGTGTTGAAACGCGGCAGCTCACTTTCGGCAAACGCAAACACATCGCGAATCAACCGCAAGGATGGTCGCGGGGGGTAAATGTAGGTTCCTCGAGCGATGTACTCCTTGAGGATGTCGTTTTGGATGGTGCCCCGCAGCGCCTCGCGGGCAACGCCCTGTTCTTTTCCGACCGCGATATAGAGCGCTAGCAGCGGCGCAGCGGTGGCGTTGATGGTCATCGAGGTGGAGATGCGATCGAGTGGCAGGTCGGCCAGCAGGGTTCGCATGTCTCCCAACGAATCGATGGCTACGCCGACGCGCCCCACTTCTCCCGCGGCCAGCGGATGGTCACTGTCGTAGCCCATCTGCGTGGGCAGATCGAAGGCCACGCTCAGCCCCTTGCTGCCTTGCTCCAGTAGATAGCGATAGCGCTCGTTGGAGGCTTCGGCCGTTCCGAAACCTGCGTACTGGCGCATCGTCCACAGCCGCCCGCGATACATGTTGGGCTGAACACCGCGGGTAAACGGCGGCACGCCGGGATAGCCAACATCGGTGTCATGCGTGAATCGCTCCTGCTGCAGTGACTCCGGGCCATAAAGCTCGTCGGCATCGCACGGCTCTAGACCGGGACCGGCTGCCAGCGTGGGCCAGCGTTTCCGTGCCTTGGCCCGCACCGCCTCGAGGCCCTTTTCGTACGTTTTGCGCTCTTCGGTGGCCATAGCAGATGAGTACGGGTTGCTGGTGAGCGGAGTCAAACGGTTCGTTTCACCGAACTTGGCCGCGACGAGCTTGCAATGGCATGGCTAGCCTACGGTGTCGCAGCCTGACGACAGCAGCGCGAGCAGGTCGCTCCGCGCAGCCATGCTTCTCGAGCGCGTTTTGCCGCTCGCCATGCTGGTGCTTGCGATTGTCGGCGCCCCGTTGATGATCTTCTCCGAAGATGGCCTGCCCCGGCTGCGCACGGTCGAACGTGAGCTAGCGCAGGTGCAAAATGAGAACACGCAAGTGCGCCGGCGAATTGAGGTGCTGCGCGCGCGCATTGACAAGCTGCGCGACGACCCGGCAGCGCTCGAACAGCTGGCCCGCGACGAGCTCGGCCTCATCCGCCAAAGCGAAGTCATCTTCCAATTCCCGAAGTAGCCCTCGGTTCCCAAAGTAGCCCCGGGCCAAACTCACACTGTGCGACGGCAGCGGGTTTGGCTATAGATGCCCGGATGTCGATCGAACTTATTCGGGGCGAGTTGGAGCGTCTGTACTCACTCGAGGAAATGAAGGCCTTATCGAGCGATCTACTCGGCTTCGAGCCGGGGCTCGTTGGAGGAGTCGCGTCAAGCGCATCATTTGCGCGAGCGCTGACCGACTACTGCCAGCAAAAAGACGCCATCGCGGCCCTCATCGACGCTGTGCATGGAACGCAGACCGACGCGTCACCGCAGTTGCAGCGTTTCGTGGACGACGTGCTTCGCGCCCCAGTGGAGCTGAAGGTCGGCACAGAAATCGGCGACTTGGTGATCGCGCGCAAGATTGGCACGGGACCGAATGGAACCGTCTACGAAGCCAAGCGTGGTGACGACAAGGTCACGGTGAAGTTCCTGCACAATGCCGCTGTTCACGACCGCACCGCGCTCTTCCGTTTCCTCACTCGCGCACGACTGGTAGGCCGAATCGAAAGTGCGGAAAGTCTACCAAACGGGCTCACCGCGGGCTTTTTCGATGGCAAACCTTACGTGGTCTACGACTCCATCGACGGCAAGCCCCTGGCGCCGCGCATTGCACGCACCGGCGCATTGCACATCAACGAGGCCCGCGCCCTCCTGCACGGTGTTCTGTCGGCCATGCGCGCCTTGCATGACGCCAAGCTGGTTCACGGCTCGATCAAGCTCGAGAACGTCATCGTCGCAAAGAACGAAGACGGCTCCCCCCGCGTCGTGCTCGTCGATGCGGGCGGTGACATGCTGAGCTCGTCCTGGGTCCATTCCGATGTTGCTACCACTGGTGGAAACCGCATCAAGGGGCTCGCGCCCGAGATGCTCAAAGGCCTGGGCACGACGGCCAAGAGCGACATGTACGCATTTGGCGCGCTCTTGTTCGAAACGATGACCGGCAAGCCGCCTCTCGAGGAAGCCACGGCAACCGACCTGGCCGTGGCGCATTTGTCGAAGCAGCCGGCCAAAGCATCCGAGCTGGCTCCGCGCGGCTGGGTGACTGATGAGCTGAGCGAGCTCTGCGCCCGCTTGCTCGACAAGAATCCGGGAAAGCGGCCTGACATCGACGCCGTCATCGCGGTAATCGGACCGCTGGAGAAGGCGCGTGAGAAGATCAGCGACGAGGAGCTGACCGAGTGCGTCGACTCGTTGGTGGCTGACCCCTTCGATACCGAAGCCGCGATTGCCCTCGAGCTCACGTTGGAACGTGAAGCCGACGCACGACAGGTTGCCGAAGCGTTCTTGATGGCCGCCGACATGGTGGACATCGAGGAGGCTGCCAAAGAGGCGCGTGATGGCGAGCAGAGCGAAGCCGTCGCAGACGCCCGTGCTGAAGCAGCGCGAGACCGCGCGCTCGACATCAAGAAAGGCCTACTTCTGCGAGCCGCGCGCTTGTTCGAGACCGAGCTCGACGACCAACAGCGCGCCGAGGACGCGTACAAGTGGTTGCTCGAGGTCGCCCCAGCCGACGACATCGCGCAGAGCGGCTTCGAGTCCGCCCTCAAAGCACAAGGCAAGTACGAGGAGCTGGTGGAGCATCTGCTGGCGATCGGCGAGAAGAGCGAAAGCCACACTGACCGCGCGCGCGCGCTGAACCGAATTGGCCACCTCTACGCAGGTCCACTCGAGGACATGGAGCAAGCGGTCTTCGCCATGGCCCAAGCGCTGGCCCAGGATGTTCAGAACGAGGACTTCGCCGAGGATCTGGAGCGTGTTGCTGGCGACAACATGCAGTATTGGGCGGAGGCGATGCGCACCTTGCACGAGGTGAGCGAGCATCCACGCATGCCCAACGAAGCCCGAGCAGCCTTGTTCTTGAGGTTGGGGCGTTGGTACTCCGGCAAGGTGGCCCGCCTCGATTTGGCGGTCCCTTGTTTCGAATCGGTGCTGCAGCTCGATCCCGCCCACGAGGAAGCCCTGCAGGGCATGACCGAGGTGTACCGTCGTGCACAGCAGTGGACCGAGCTCGTCGCGGTTCTGCTGACGCGCGTCGAACGAGCGCTCACACCCGAGCGTGCCCGCGACTTGCGCGCCGAGGCAGCGGATATCTACGAGACACGCTTGAGCGAGCCGGGCCGTGCCAGGGACCTGTATGAGGAGACACTCAAAGAGGATCCGGGGCATCAGAAGACCGTCGACGCGCTCGCCCGCATCTATCAGCGCGACGACGATCACGCCGGCTATGTCAAGATCCTCGAACAGCAAGCAGACGCGCTCACGGGCACACAGCGCGCCGAAACACTATGCCGCATTGCAGAGATCTGTGAGGACCAGCTCAACGATCTGGCTGAGGCACAGCGCCGTTACGAGTCAGCCCAAGAGGTGGACCCAGGCAGCATGACTGCCGTGCGCGGTCTCGATCGCATCTTCAATCGCACGGGGCGTTACAACGAGCTCCTCGAGAACCTCGAACGCCAAGTCGCACTGGCTGTTACCCCACGTCAAAAGATCAATCTTTTCGGCCGCATCGCTGGCATCCACGACGAAGAGTTCCTCGACCATGCCAAGGCTGCCGAGGCGTTGGAATCGATCCTCGCGCTCGATACCGCTCACGAGGGCGCGCTGACTGCCTTGATGCGGCACTATCGCGCCCTCGACCGGTGGGATGACGTCATCGACCTCTACGACCGCGCGCTCAAAGTCGCTGTCGAGCCACCGCAACGGGTCGAGCTGCTCCTTGCCCAAGGGCAAGTCTTGCTCGACCAGATCGGCTCACCGGAGCGGGCTCGTCTCGCTTATGAGCACGTGCTGCAGATCAACCCGGAGCATGCTGGCGCCCTCGAGTCTCTTGCTCACGTGCGGGCCGCGACCGGCGACGCAATGGCCGCACTGACCGCCGTCGAGGCGCTGGCCGAAAAAGCTGAAACCCCGGAGGCCCAGGCCGAGCAGTGGATTCGTGCAGCCACCATTCTCGAGGAGCATGGCGACCGCGATGGCGCCATCATCCGCTACAAGCGTGCCCTCGATGCCCAACCCGAAAACGTCACGGCAACCGACGCGCTGCGAAAAGCCTATCTGGCCCGCGGCGACGTCGGCGGCGCAGTCAACCTGATTGCCCGTGAGATCGAGCGCACTGAAGGCAAGCTGGCCAAGGGCCGCCTCTACCAAGAGATGGCTCTGCTCAAACGCGACAAGCTCGCCGACATCGATGGGGCCCGCGAGGCCGCGGTCAAGGCCGTCGATCACGACCCCACCAACGCTGGCGCCCTGCTGTTGCTCGGCGACGTCGCTTTCGATGCCGAAAGCTTCAACGAGGCGGCGACCCACTATAGCCAACTCGCCACGCGCGTGGATGCCCTCGAGAAGGTCGACGCTGTTCGCATGCTGATGCACTACATCGACTCGCTCGCACGCAGCGGATCGACCGAAAAAGCCAAGGACACAGTTGGCTCCTTGTTGGAGCTTGCACCCAATGATCCCGAAGCCCTGGCGCGGGCGGGGCGGGTGCGGCTGGACTCTGGCGATCCCAAAGGTGCTGCTGAGCTTTATTCCCAACTGTTCGAGCGCTTCGGTGACAGCCTCGATGAGGAAGCCAAGGCACGAGCGTTGCTCAATCAAGGCAAGTCGCTACGTCTGGCTGGAGAGCCCGTGCTGGCGCTCGAACCGCTCAACGATGCTGCCGATCTATTGCCCGACCGGGTAGAGCCCATCAACGAGCTCGCCGAGGCCTACGCCGCACAAGACGACTGGGAAGAGGTCATTCGGGTCAAACAGCGCCGCCTCGACCTGGCTGAAGGCGAAGAGCGCGCTGCGCTACTTCTCGAGATTGGCGAGGTACTAGCCACTGAGGTCAAAGACGCAACGCGGGCGGCAAAGAACTTCGTCGCGGCCCTAGAGGAGCGCCCCGAGGACCGTAAGGTGCTCACCCGATTGATGAAGCTCTATTCTGAGGAAAAGGACTGGGGCAAGCTCGTCGAAGTGGTGCTCAAGCTCGCCGAAGGCATCAACGATCCCAAGCAGAAGGCCAAGTACGTCCATACCGCCGCCCGAGTGAGTGCCCGGCAAATCGGCGATCTCGACGCAGCAATCGACTACCTCGATCAGGTTCTGAAGCTCGATCCCGACAATGAGAAAGCGCTGGCCGAATCCATCGAAACGCGGGAACAAAAGGGCGACTTCGAAGGAGTCGTCGAGTTCCTCAACATCGACTTGGAAAAGGCTGAGAACGACAATGACAACGAAAAGATCATCGTCATTCTCGACAAGCTCGGAGACATCTTCGAGCACAAGCTCGGCAAAACCGATGAGGCCGTTGCAACGTTCGAGAAAGCCCAGGAGCTCGACCCAGACAACAGCGAGCGCACCGAACGCCTAGCCAGCCTCTACGCGAGTGACACCGAACAGTACCTCGAAAAAGCGGTTCACACGCAGATGGAGGTTTTGCGCAAAGACCCCTTCAACCCGCAGATCTTCCGTCAACTGCGTAAGCTCTACACCGAAGCGAAGCACGCGGATCCTGCCTGGTGCGTCTGCCAGGCACTTCATGTGATGAACTGCGCGGAGCCCGACGAGGAACGCTTCTACCGGCGCATGCGCGCTGACACCGCGGCAGAGGCACAAGAACGTGTCTCGGCCGAGGAGTGGTCCAAGGTCTTGACCCACCAGCTCGTCGATCCGGTGGTCACCTCGATCTTCCAGCTCATCGAGCCGGCTGTCTTGGCACGCAACGCCAAGCCACTCGAGGTGCTTGGCTTCCAAGCGTCCTACGCCATCGATTTGTCTACACATCCTTACCCGATGTCGCAGACGCTCTATTACGCGGGCGGCGTGCTGGGCATGGATCTACCGCTCACCTTCCAGAACCCGCAGGACCCCGGCGGGATCTCCTTCCTGCATGCCCAACCCCCCGCCATCGTGCTCGGCGTAGCCGCGCTCGCCGCTGAGCTGCCCACTCAGGCAGGTGCCTTCATCGCCGCACGTCACCTGACCTACTATCGACCTGGGCTCTACATCCGCCATCTCGTGCCCACCGGAACAGGCCTGCGCTCATGGCTTTTCGCCGCTATTCGGCTGATTCACGAGGGCTTCCCGGTCGCCGAGCAACTCGAGTCGACGGTGATGGAAGCGGTGGAAATCATCAAGCCAATCGTTACTGGACCGCGGCGCGACAAGCTCGCCAGCGCCGTTTCGAAGCTGCTGCAAGGTGGCTCGATCGACCTGAAGAAGTGGGTGGCTGGCGTTGATCTGAGCGCCGATCGCGCTGGCCTGTTGGTTTGTCACGACCTGGAAGTTGCGTGCGAGATGATCAAGGCCTCAGACGAGGCCACAGCCGCCCTTCCCCATCGTGACCGAATCAAGGAGCTGACGCTATTTGCCGTCGACTACGGCTATTTCCAGACGCGGCGGCGGCTTAAGATCAGCATCGACGCTTGAGCCCTTTTTAGTAGGGTCGCGCCGACGCGCCAAAAACCACCCTCTTTTCGGGCCTTTGCGGCCGCACCTCGCGCCGTGAGCAGCGCCCTGTTGACGGAGTCGATCCCACACTGCTAACGTCGCGCTGACTTTGGCGGGAACCGGTCTATCTGCCCGATTCTCGTCCAGAAACGACACCAAACCAAGCCAGCTGACCAGCTCGAATACGGTCGGCTGACACCTTCCGAAGTCGCGCGGCGAATGGCACGCGACGGCCCCGATCCCAGGCAACACGGTGAGCAAGAAGAAGACGTCGAAGAAAAAGGCGACGAAAAAGACGGCGAGCGCCCGCGTCAGCTTGTCTTCAACCAAGAAGACCGCCGCCAAGAGGCGCGCGGCCCCGAAAGCTGCAGCAAAGAGGGCAACGCCCACCAAATCTGCAAGCAAGACGGCGTCGACGAAGAAGGCTTCGGCGAAGAAAGCGGCTCCGAGGAAACCGACGGCCAAGAAGGCCTCGGCGAAGAAGAAGCCAGCAGCCAAGAAGCCCGCGGCGAAGGCGGCAAAGAAGCCAACGGCAAAGAAGAGAACTTCGCCAAAGAAGGTCACGGCAAAAAAGACCTCCGCAAGGAAGGTCACGCCTAAGAAGCGGGCTGCAAAGAAGGCCCCGGCAAAGAAGAAGACCTTGGCGAAGAAGGCTGCCAGCAAGAAAGCGCTGACGAAGAAGGCTGCCAGCAAGAAGGCGCCGGCGAAGAAGGCTGCCAGCAAGAAGGCGCTGGCAAAGAAGGCTGCCAGCAAGAAGGCTGCCAGCAAGAAGGCTGCCGGCAAGAAGGCGCTGGCAAAGAAGGCTGCCAGCAAGAAGGCGCCGGCAAAGAAGGCAGCCAGCAAGAAGAGCACGCCCAAGAAAGCAGCCGTCAAGAGAGCTCCGGCTTCGAAGAAGGCTACGAAAAAAGCCACAACCAAATCGGCTGCAAGCAAGCTGGCGCGCGGAGCCAAGAAGACCGGCACGAAGGGCACCCTGAGAAAGGCCGCGAGCGCTCGCGCGGCATCTGAGCACGGCTCACCAAGCTTGAACGTTCGTGCATCCAAAGTTGAGCTGGCGCCGCGAAGCTCAGCCTCGGCAGCGCCCTCAATCCCCATCCCCGTCAAGGAAGTCCCGCGCAAGCCAACAATCCTCGAGCGGGCAAGGTCCATCGATGCACGCTTGTCGCGGCAGTCGGTCGAGTTTCGCGACGCATATACCGAGAACTTCGACATGTCGTGGATTTTCCATGACACCGCCCTCGAGGGCACCGTCTACACCTACGACGAGCTGACCACCGCATTTCGCAGCGACGAGGTAACGGTCGTCGATTCGAGCGTCATGCCGATTTACGACGCGATCAGACGCCAGAAGGAGGCGCTCGGCTTCGTTCGGGACATGGTCGACAAGAAGCGCACGCCCATCAATGTGGAGCTTCTACGTCGGATTTACATGCTTTTGCACCCGG
>CAZRGL010000022.1:0-13552 GCA_964599485.1 uncultured Polyangiaceae bacterium | reverse complement strand
AGCGGTAAAATACCGCCGGGAGGTGCCGCAACACAGGTTGTACTTCCACGAGTATGCGCCTCCGGACAAGATCGCGTATCGCGTCCGTCAGGTCATCGAGTGGATTGCCAATCCAGAGACCAAGAGGAATGTAGGCGTGCTCAAGATGGCCGCCAAAGCACATTATGATTTGGTGCGTGCCTACCCCTTCGCCCACGACAGCGGCAAGGTCGCCCGGTTGATCATGAATTTGCTGTTGATGCGAGCTGGCTTGCCGCCTGCCATCATTCACGCCACCGAGCGGCAGCGCTATTACGAGGCGCTCAAGTCACCCAAGCCCACAGCCATCATCACGATGCTCACCGACGCAGTGGACAATTCTCTATCCAGCATCGAGAAGATGCTCGACGAGCACGAGACCCGCAAACGCGGGTTCATCAGCTAGTTCTTTTTGCGCTGGGGCGCCAGCTAGCACTTTGGGGCCAGACATCAGCTCGCTAGCGATGGCGTTGTAGCCGCCAGCAGAGTGATTTGGGGTGAGGGGGCGGTTGGGCTACCATGGTCGGGTGGCGCTACAAGTAGGCACGATGGTCAACCCCAACGTGCGGTTGCTCAAGCTGATCGGCGAGGGCGGCATGGGTAGCGTTTGGGTAGCCGACCACCTCACCTTGCAGACACAGGTTGCCGTCAAGTTCATCGCCTCACATGGCGACGAGCTGTCACCGCGTGCGGTCGCCCGATTCAAGCGAGAGGCTGCTGCAGCCGCGAAGATCAAGAGTCCGCACGTGGTGCAGACGTTCGACCACGGCTTGATTGATGACGAGTTGCCTTACATCGTCATGGAGTTGCTCGAGGGCGAGACGGTGGGGCAACGGGTCGAGCGCCTTCGGGTGCTGCCTCCGCGCGACGTGGTGAAGATTGTCCGGCAGGTCTCCCTGGTGCTGGACCAAGCCCATCAGCTCGGGATCGTGCACCGCGACATCAAGCCAGACAATTTGTTCCTCATCACCAGTGGTTACGACGTTTTCGTCAAGGTTCTCGACTTCGGCATCGCCAAGCACACGAGCCTGCCCGAAGCAAGCATGGTGACCGCCGACAACGCCATGGTAGGCACGCCAGCCTTCATGAGTCCGGAGCAAATCGAGACGCCGCGACGTGCCGACCATCGTGCCGATCTTTGGGCGCTAGCGGTAGTCGCCTACCACTGTTTCACGGGGCACTATCCGTTCACGGGTGAGACGGTGGGATCGCTGGCGATCTCAATCTCCAAAGGGAGATTCAAGGCGCCGAGCGTGCTCAAGCACGGCCTGCCAGGGGAGCTGGACGCTTGGTTCAGAAAAGCGCTGCACCGCAACATCGAACAGCGTTTCACCACGGCCGGAGCGATGGCCAAGGAGCTCGAGCCAATCATCGAAGAATGGATGATCGACTTCGAATCCGTGTCCACCAAACGAGTCACTGCCACCGACTCATTCTCCGAGCTCATCCCAGCCAGCGTTCGCAGCGATGTGCAGAGCGGCAGCGATGACGCCGTCGCTGCGCTCTCGGCACTGCAAACCAATGACGAGCAGACCAGCAGCGACGGGCCTCTCGAGGAAATCCCCGTAGCGGGGGGCAAAACGGTGGATGGCTTCGGCTCTTCTGCGACCTTGTCCTCGGCGCCCCCACGACGGGGACTCAAGCTCGCCGTAGTGGGCGCCGCCATTGCCGTCGCCGCTGCCGCTGGGGTGCTGGTCGCGCACACGGGCGGCCCGCTCAGTCCCAAAACCGACACGGCAGGCCTGGCTACGACGGGCCAGACGGCGACCGCACCCACGACGATTCGAAGCACGGTGACTCGAAGCACGGTGACTCGAAGCGCGGCGACTCATACCACTGCAGCTCAGCCGAGCGACAGCCGCACGGGTCCTGCGACCGCCTCTGGACAGCCCACCGCCACGCCAACACCCAAAGCCGCTGCCACCGAAACAGGGCCGGCGCGGCAGCCAACAGCTCAGCGCCCAGCTACGTCGACCGCCACGGCGAAACCCAGCGCCCGCAACCAGCCGTCACCACCTGCGTATTGCGAAACCGACGGCTTCTATGTCGATGCCAGGGGAAACCTGGTCCCAAAACCCGAGTGCCTTCGGAGATAGGCACATTCCTTTTTGCCGCGGGCCATCATGCGGAAGGGGAGTAGTATCGACCTCATGGGCCACGGCCTTTCCAAGCTGGCTCCAACCATTTGGATCTGCATCGCTGTCACCGGCGCCGCCAGTGCGCACACTGCCGTCGCGCTCGCCGAGCCACAGCCAAAAGACCCGAGTGAGCGCACTACAACCGCACAGCCTGAGGCGCTGAGCGACGACGCGCCAGCCGCAAACACCACGCAGATCGACAGCTGTGTGGCGCAGTTCATCGACGCACAAGAGCAACGACGGAAAAGCGCATTGCTCGCCGCTGAGAAGTCTTTGGTAGCTTGCGCACAACAGGGCTGCCCGGCGCTCGTCCGCAAGAAATGCGTGGGCTGGCTGGCCGAGCTGAAACCACAATTGCCCTCGATCGTAATCGTGCTCACGGACAAGGACGGCCACGACCTGGTCAACGCTCAGGTTTCCGTCGACGGCCGCAAGCTTCTCGACCCCCTTGGAAAAGCTGTGCCGCTCGATCCGGGGCGCCACCTACTGAAGATCAGCTTGCCATCGGGAGAAACGCTGGAGCGTGCCGTCGTGCTTGCGGTTGGCGAGAGAAGGCGGCGGGTACACGTCGACTTGCGGCCTGTCGGTTCCAAACGCGTCGCAGCTGAACGAGGCGGGGACACGCAGGTCAGCCCGTCACCACAAATCCCAGTCTTGGCGTGGATAGGTTTTGGCACATCACTCGCAGGAATCGCTGTTGGCGCCGCAACGGGCGCTGTTGCCCTCAGCGAAGGAAGCGAGCTGGACGATAAATGCAACCCCGTGTGCAATGAGAGCGAACGCGACCGCTTCGAGCAGGGGCGCACACTAGCCCACATATCCACGGTGAGCTTCGTCACCGCAGGCTTGGGGCTGGGACTCGGGATAGGCGCGCTCTTGTGGACCACGGCCCCCGAACAACCCAAGGCAAAGAGCATTGCTTTGCGCCTTACAGGCAACGGCGCTGCCTTGCAGGTGCAATGGTGAGCGCCAGCCGCACCGTGGCTGCGGGGCTGCTCGTCCTGCTCTCAGCCGGCTTGGGCTCATGCCATATTCTGGCCGGCTACCATGACCGCACATTTGGCAGCGAGCTCGGTCAGCCGTGCTCTGACAGCAGCTCCTGCATTTCAGGCAGCTGCGCCGACGGCATCTGTTGCGACGCACCTTGCGCCAGTAGCTGTGATCGCTGTGATTTGGCAGGCTCGATTGGCATCTGTACGGCCGCCACCGACGAGCAAGAGCCGGGCTGTTTCAGCCAGAACAACTGGGCAAAGCACTTCGCTGTCGCACACGATCAACAGGTATCGGCTCTGGAGGTCGACTCGAAGGGACGCGTATTTGTCGCCGGGTGGTACTCAGGCTCATTGCGTATCGGCAACTTTCCCAATCGCAGCGCAGGCAGCACCGATATGTTCGTCGCCTGTTTTCAGCAGAACACCATTCCCTTGTGGCGCTGGTCCGTCGGCGACCAAGGCGATGACCGCATGCTCGATCTGGCGATCGACAGCCAAGACCAAATCGTCTTGATTGGCAGCTTCGCGGGCACGGTCGACTTTGGAGGCGACAAGGTGTCGAGCAACGCGGGAAGCGAGGATATTCTGCTCGCGAAGCTCGCCAACAACGGGGTAGCCCTGTGGGCCAGAGCATTTGGTGACGCGAGCAGCCAGGCTGCCAAGTGGACCAGCTTGTTGGTCGAAACGGATCACCAAGATGATGACGCGATCATCATGGCAGGCACCTTTGCCGGCACCATGAGCTTCGACGACACCACCATCAAGAGCAGCAGTGGCAACGACGGATTCGTGGTCAAGCTCGACCGCGACGGCAAGCATCTGTTCAGCCATCGTTTCGCCATTGGCAGCAACGACCAAGCCGCCGGCCGCATCAGCGGGCTGACCGTCGACCCGACCGGACAGGTGTTGTTGGCCGGCACCTTCTCAGGCGGTGTCAAGCTCGAAGACGGCCAAGCGCTCTACCCCGATGGCGCGCTTCCCTTTGGGGTCTTCATGTTGGCTTACGACGGCAAGGACGGCCAGCGCACGTGGGCCAAAGCAATCCCAGCTGGAGGCAGTGTTGCGGTCGGCGGTCTGGCCACGGAGCCAAGCAGTGGCGACATCTCCTTGTTTGGAAGCTTCGGCTATACGCTGAGCTTCGACGGCGATCAGCTCGTCAGCATCGACTCGTCAGATGTCGATGGCTTCATCGCCCGCTTCGACGCCTCTGCTGGCTTGTTGTCAGCTGATGCAGTCGGCGGCGCTGGCTACCAATCCATCACCAGCGCCGCTCATGCACCTGGCGGCGAGCTGATGCTCGGCGGTCATTTCGACGGCAGCTTGGCCCTGCCCGGCGGCAACGTCACCGTCGCCAGCGGCACCGGCGAGCACGACATATTCGTGGCCAAGACCAGCAAAGCGAAACCTGTGGAGTGGCTCGCCGGTTTTGGCGACAGCGCTGAGCAGTCATTGACAGCAGTTCGGACTGCAGCAAACGGCGACGTCCTGCTGGCGGGTGACTTCGCGGGCATGCTGCCCTTGGATCCCAACGATCCACTGGTCAGCGGTGGAGCCGTCGATGGGTATGTCGCTCGGTTGGGATCAGACGGAGCTCATCTCAGCGGCGACAACTTGGGTGACTTGCACGTCGTGTCCGCCGAGGGGCTGGCGGTCGGCCCCAAAGGAGACATCGCCATGGCAGGGCACTTCCTCGGCATGGTCGATTTCGGCAACGGCGTCCTTACGAGCCACCGCTACGAGGACGACGTCTTTGCGCGCCCGTTCTCCGAGGATGGCTTCGTGGCGCGCTGGTCTTCGGCCGGCGTGCTCAGCCACGCCGTCCACGCCACTGGCCTCGAGAACATTCGAGCCTACGCTGTAGCGCTCGACAGCTCCGACCGTTGTGCTGCAGTCTTTCTGTTCACCGGCACGCTCAGCATCGCAGAGCAGAGTTACACAGCGCCAGCTGGTCAAGCCGGTGTGCTGGTGGTGCTTTTCGACGCACAAGGCGCGCTGCTATTCGGCCAGCTCGTGGCCACGCGCGTTCCGTCGCCATTCGGCGAAGCGCAGCTGGCAGTGGCCCTCGGTGCCGAGGCCGTGCTGGTCGCGGGTGGTTTCGACGCCAGCTTGTCGCTACCGGGGCTGAGCGAGCCAAGCGCGGGCGGAGACGACGCCTTCGTGGTAGCGCTCGGTATTGATGGGCAACTGCTGTGGAGCCATCGGCTAGGCGACGAGCAAAACCAAGCATTTTACGGCCTCGTTGTGGATCCACGAGGCGATGTGCTGCTCGCAGGGCGACTCGCGGGCACGATGATGGTGGGCGGGACGCCGTACACCAGCGCAGGCGGGGACGATGCACTCTTGATGCAACTCGACGGCGCCAGCGGTGCTCCTCGATGGGTCGCCACCTTTGGCGACGCAGAAAACCAACAGCTCGAGAGCATCTCTTCGAGCGGCAAAGGTGAAACCCTCGTCGCCGGCAGCTTCGCGGGAGCGTTCTCTATGGGCCCCGACACCTTGTCTGCTGTCAGTACCGCCGGGCATGACAAGCTCCTCGCCATGGTCAATGGCCACGGCGTGGTGCAGTGGGCCCGTGCGCTCGAGACCGATCTGCCCGGTCCGCCTCGAGTCGCCATCAGCACCGATGGGGCCACATTGTTGTTGGCTGGTAGCTTCGAGGAGCGTGTCACCTTCGGCGGAGTGGACATCGCTGCACGTGGGCAAGCCACGTTTTCCAGCGCCAGCTTCGTCGCCCGCTTCACACCCGACGGCAATTTCAGCGCGGCCACCACCGTGGGCCACCGCGGCAAGACGCGCACCACTGGCTTGGCGCTAGACGGTCTCGGAAGGGCTGTACTGGCGGCGCGCTTCGATCAGACCGCGGATCTGCCGCTCAGCGCAGACAAGAGCACGCAGCTCTCGGCCGTGGGGGTGCAAGACACCTTCGTGGCGCGCCTCACGCCTCCGTGATGCGTCGCTGGCGAAATCGCTCGAGCAGCTGCTCAGAGGCGGTGTACGGGTCGAGCTCACGGCGCGCCACAGCTTGCACGGTTTGATCGATCGCGTCGCGCATGGTCGCCTCTGCGTGCTCGATGAGTGTGTTTCGTAGCTGCGTGCGCATTGCATCGCGCAACCGCCACAGACGCCGTGCCCTGCCCGCCTCGGTTCCGTAGAGCCACTGGTGGTGTGCCTCGAGACTGTCGACCAGCCCATCAACTCCTTGTCCGCGGGTGGCAATGCATCGCAGTACTGGCACCTGCCACGCCTGCGGCTGGGTTGACTCGGGCTCGGCCCCCTGCGCCGACGGCATGACCTCGACCGCATGGTGGCCATGCGTATCCATCGCAGCCAAGCTGCTCACAGTTTGCCCAAGCGCGATCATGAGCTGCAGGTCACGCTCCGTAGCGTCAGCTCCGTCCCGATCACATTTGTTGACGGCGAACACGTCCGCGCACTCCAGGATCCCCGCTTTGATCGCTTGAACCTCGTCTCCCATACCCGGGGCCATCACCACCAAAGTGGAGTCCACCGTCCGGGTGACCTCGAGCTCATCCTGCCCTACCCCAACCGTCTCGACGAGCACCACGTCCGCTTGCCAGGCATCCAACACCCGAACGATATCGACAGCAGAACGCGACAAACCACCGAGAGCGCCACGGGTCGCCAGGGAACGTATGAAGACTTCGGCATCTGCATGGTGGCGCTGCATGCGAATCCTGTCTCCAAGCAAGGCGCCGCCTGTGAAGGGGCTGGTGGGATCGATCGCGACCACGCCAACGCGCTTGCCGCGATCGCGAAATGCCGCGATGAGCTTGTCGGTCAACGTGCTCTTGCCAGCACCAGGGGTACCCGTCACACCCACGGTCCAGGCCTTGCCCGTGTGAGGAAACAACTGCTTGAGGATTGCCAAATGGTCGCCCACGCCATCGTCTACCAGGCGGCAAACGCGCGCCAGGCTGCGCACATCGCCACCCACGACAGCGCGTGCAAGTGGATGCTCCAACTCAGGCAAGCTCATGTTCCTTCGTCCGTCGCAGACTACGCTCAATCACCCAAGGAGCGTCAAAAACCGCGCTGTACGAGCTCCTCGATGGTACGCGTCGACATCTCACCAGCCTGTACCGCTGGATCAGCCAAGAGGGCCTGATGCAACGCGATGTTGGTGCGAATCCCGCCGATGATGAGCTCGTCGAGCGCAACGCGCATCTTGGCAATCGCCTCATCGCGACAAGAACCAAAACTGATGACTTTGGCGATGAGCGAATCATAGCAATTCGGCACACGCCAGCCACCGTACACGCCTGAATCGACGCGGATCCCCCGTCCGCCGGGCGGGTGGTACTCGTCGATCAAACCTGGCCACGGCGCGAAGGTCTTCGGGTCCTCGGCGTTGACGCGACACTCGATGGCGTGTCCCCGGAACTTCCATGGTCGCGTGTCCGGCAGCATGACCTTGTTTCCCGCCGCCGCGATGATCTGCTGCTCGATCAGATCGACTCCCGTGACGGCCTCGGTCACTGGATGTTCGACCTGAATGCGGGTGTTCATCTCCATGAAATAGAGCTCACCCTGCTCGTCCATGAGGAACTCCAAGGTGCCGACGGTCGTGTAGCCGGTCTCGGTCACCGCCTCGCGAATGCGCTCGCCCATGGCCAGCCGCTGCTCTTGGGTGAGGACGATGCTGGGGGCCTCCTCCATGATCTTCTGGTGCCGGCGCTGCAGAGAGCATTCGCGCTCGCCAAGGCTCCACACCCCACCGTGCTTATCGGCGAGCACCTGGAACTCGATGTGTCGCGGTCGCTCGACGAAACGCTCCAGATAGATCGCAGGATTAGAGAAAGCCTTGGCCGCTTCTGCGGTCGCGGTTTCGTATGCATGCGCTACATCTGCACGTTCGCGAAGCACCCGCATACCGCGGCCACCACCGCCGCCAACTGCTTTCAGGATGACCGGAAAGCCAACGCGGTCGGCTTCCTTCTCCGCTTGTCGCGCTCCTTCGAGCACTCCGGTACCGGGCAACAGTTGCAAACCAAATCGGCGGGCGCTCTCGCGTGCCGACACTTTGTCACCCCAGTTGCGCATCGCATGGGGACTGGGCCCGACGAAGGTCAAACGACATTGCTCACACAACTCGGCAAAGTTGGCATCCTCGGACAAGAATCCGTAGCCCGGGTGCACCGCATCGGCGCCCGTTATCTCCGCTGCAGCGATGATCGCCGGCACGTTGAGATAGCTGTTGGCTGCATCTTGTGAGCCGACGCACACGGCTTCGTCGGCAAAACGTACGTGCAACGCATCCTCTTCGATTTGAGAATGGATGGCCACGGTCCGAATCCCCATGACGCGGCACGTGCGGATGATCCGCATCGCGATCTCGCCACGGTTGGCGATGAGGATCTTGTTGAACATCAGCTCTTGGCGATCCGGAACAGCGCTTGGCCGAACTCCACGGGCTTGCCGTTCTCGACCAAGATCTCTTTGACCGTGCCCGAGCAGTCCGCTTCGATTTCATTCATCAACTTCATGGCCTCGACAATGCAGAGCGTCTGGGCTTCGCGCACGACGCATCCGAGCTCCACAAACGGCGGCGCGTCGGGAGATGGCGCTCTGTAGAAGGTGCCCACAAAGGGTGAAGTGACCGTAGCGAGATTCTTGTCTTCGACCTTTTTCTCAGGCGCCGCTGCCTCCGCCTGAGGCGGCGGCGGGGTCTGGCTGGTGGGCGCGGGTGCCGATGCGGGGGCGGCCACGACCAAAGGTGGCATGTTCTCGTTAGCGTGCGGACCGCGCGTCAGCCGAAACCGTGTTTGTTGATCCTCGAACTCGAACTCCCGCACATCACCGTCGGCCAGTGCACGGAGCAACACGCGCAGCTTTTTTAGATCGATGTTCATGGCAGACGGCGAACCGTAGTCGAAGCCGACTAGATACGCCACCCGCTGAAACACCTAGCTTGCTGCCGCATTGCGTCACAAATGCAGCTGATAATCGGACCCGAAAATGGGCCTTGCAGCGCGCCGCTCAGCACAGCTCTTTGGCTAGCTCAGGCACGCGCGTTCGCAACAGATACCTCGCCTTGCCGAGGTTGCCCCCGGGGGCCAGAGACAGGGCCACGAAATAGGTATCATCAACCAATCGAACCAAGGTTGTGAGCTGGTCGGCGACGATCGCGACTTCGTGCA
Source organism: uncultured Polyangiaceae bacterium (assembly GCA_964599485.1). GTDB lineage: Bacteria > Myxococcota_A > Polyangia > Polyangiales > Polyangiaceae > JAPYTK01. The sequence goes on along the minus strand of CAZRGL010000022.1, from coordinate 4,246 downwards.
TCGCACCCGCATCGAGCATGCTTGCAGCTTGTTTGACCGACTTGATCACCACGCTGAGCTCGATTCCGACAGTCTTGATGTCGAAGCGCGCGCTCGGCGAGGAGTAACTGTCCAAGGTAATTCCATCCAGGTCCATCACCAAAGAAGCGACCCCACCTTCGGTCGCATCGACCACGTCCTTGAGAACAGCCTGGAACATGGCTGCCAGCTTAGTACAGCAGCCTCATACTTGTCAGCGGCTCGCTCGTCGTCCGCCCCATATTTGCCCCTCGGGAACAGCAGCTGAGGCCCTGGGAAATCGACGATTTCTAATTGTATTCAAGGACTTAACAAATCTACGGATAGGTAGCCCAAAACACCCTCCCGCAAGTGGACATTGCACCTCCACCGACAGGTCCGTGGGTTGTTCTTGCATCCTGAACGCAACCGAGCGATCCCCGTTCGTACGGGCCGCTTTACCTGTATGGCCTTGACCGTCGTCGAGCCAAGCGACTAAGTTTCGGCGTCGAGCCTGTTGACGGACCTAGTCCGGAACCATAGGCACTCGACAACCCAAACAAAGGACGATCGAAGGATCATGCGCGCACGAGCTGGGGATCCTCCTCGCACGATGCCACAGAAGGTGCTCGCCGGACGCGCGAGTGACCCACAGCTGAAGGGCGACCTGGTTCGAATCAAGGTCGACCAGGTCATCCTGGCGAAGGCCCCCGCTCGCGCGGTGACCGAAGCGGTGGCGCTGGGCATGAAGCGAGCCGTGCCTGAGGTCACAATCGCCTACGACACGGCTGCAGTGGCGGACTTGGGAACACAAGCTGCACAAGCATCAGGTGCGGCCGAGACGGTGGGAACGAGCTTTCCTGGCTACAACGTGCTGCTGGCACGACCAGGCATCGGTTTCCCCGCTCCGGTTCACATCGAACGCTTCGCCGCACCCGCCCGCTTGGCGCTGACCGACGACGCGCGCATGGCCCCGGTCGGGGGTGTGGGCATGCTCTGCTTGGTCGTGTCGCCCGCACAGCTCGGCGAGGCTATGGCCACTGGGCATGTTTGGCTGCGACCGCCACGGTCGATTCAGATCCACTTGTCGGGACGAACGAGACCTTTCGTTTGCGCCCGCGACGTCGCCCTGGAGCTGATACGCCGCGGTATCCGCGAGGCGGTCGAGAAGATCGAAGCCGAATTCGACGCACCAGTTGTCCTCGAGTTCGCAGGTCCGAGCGCCAGGATGCTGTCGGTCGGCAAGCGCTCGGTGCTTTGTGGGATTGCCCACCAAGTTGGTGCCGCAGCAGCGCTGTTCATCAGTGATGACAAGTCCGAGGTGTTCTTGCGCGATCAGCGCCGCTCCAAAGCGCACCGCGCGTTGGTACCCGATCCCGGGGCCCCTTGTGATGACGTCCTCACCATCGATCTTGCTACTGTCGATCCACTGATCATGGACGAGACTGGCACGGTCCACACAGCGCGCGAGCTCGCCGGCAAGCCCGTCGGACAAGTGCTGCTCGGAGGCGACTCCGGCGCAACGCTGCGGGATATGTTGGCGGCCTCCAGCCTGCTGAAGAGCAAGCGCATTCCACCACGGCTCGACTTGTTGCTCGCTCCACCCTCGAGGCAAGTCCTGGAGGTGTTGGGCCAGACCGGTGCTCTGGTTGATCTGGTCGCCACCGGTGCGCGAATCATCGAGCCAGACCGGCGCGTGTTGACTGGCAAGCTATACCCACCACCACTGAACAGCGTGTCGATGCGTTGCATCGATCCGGAGCCTCACGCGGGTGACGCTCAGCCCTTCATGGTGGCCTCTGCCGAGGCGCTTTCCTACGCGGTAGCCCACGGTGTGGTAGGCGATCCGCGTGCGTTCAAGCGACCGGCGCGTGTGACCGTACCCCGAGTACTGCCCACCGAGGACGTTTTGGTCGTTCGCAAGAAGGCCCAGAAGAAGGGTCCGCCCGCCGACGCCTTCGAACCGAGCGAGATCCCCACCGCTCGCCCCTGGAAGGGCGCCACCAGCCTCGAGCTGCATTTCGGCCTACCCAACGGACAAACGCTGCGCCCCGAATCGAGTCGCAGCACCGCTGTGGCCCTGTTGCTACCCAAGCTGGATGAGGTGCGCTCGGCATGCGATTCCGTCGCGACCGGCCCTTCACGAGTCAGAGCCATCATCGCCCCCTACATCCCGAGCCAATTGGTCAGCGCGCTCGCGAGCGAGGGTGTCGCCAGCTTCCAAGCATCGGAGAGCCAGCTCAACACCATCGCCAAACAGAAGAAGCTATCACTACCGAAAGCATCGGCGTGGAGCGATGAAGTCGCCGTCACCGCTGGCAAGTCCAAGATCCAGCTCCGCTGGTTGGCCATTGACCGAGAGCAAGCCTGGACCCACGCGGGCCGGTCGACCAAGACCTGAGCGCGCCAGTCCGTAGGGTTGGCTCTGCAAAGCTGCCAAGCCCATCGCAGTGAGCAAAGAGGAGCACGACCGCGCTCAATACGGGCCGGGATCTGGTGGCCACTTCTTCTGTGCTCGTGGCGGTCCGCCGAACACCTCGTCTGCCAACGCAGGCAGCGGCGCGCAGCTGGACGGGTCGAGCCGGGTTCTCTCGCGCGGATCGTTGGCGAGGTCGTAGCAGCGGAACTTGGGCGACCGATCCCGGAACTTCGCCCAAATCTTCTTGGGACCATGAATGATGCCCCAATTGCCACCCCGGGGGCCGCACCCCCACACGAAGTTGCAATTGGTCAGCGGCATGGGCACCGGCTCGAACCCCGGCCGGGTCAACGGTTGACCGTGCATGCGCTTGCGAAAAGGTGCGAACGCGGCAGCGTCCCAGACACCGATCAGATCCATCATGGTGGCCGACAGATCGATATGCGTCGTGTACGCGCGCTTCACCGACCGCAGGCTCTGCTCTTCGACGGGCGAGAGCGTACCCTGCGGGGCGTCGATCCAAGCAGGCACCCGTACCTCGGTCTCCGCGACGCTCGCGGTATGCCCGCGATTCCCGTTCTCGCCGAAGGATTCACCATGATCGGAGGTATAGATGATTACCGTGCGCGCACCCGCCGGCGACTTGCGCACCCGGCGGATGAGCTTCGCGACCGCCATGTCGGATAGGTGGATCGCGTTGCGGTAGCGCGCCGGAATCGATGAGCCGTCTCCTCTCCGATAGGGCGAATGTCTTCTTTCGGTGTAGTAGGGGCTGTGCGCGGCGGCGAAGTGAACCACAGCAAGGAACGGCTCCTTGAGTTGGTTCCAGCGCGACAGCACGTGGTCGACCAGCACTTTGCTCGGGAGGCCGTAGTCCACGCTTGCGGTGGAGCGGATGTTGGTCGCGTAGGCGTAGTGAGAAAGCGGCTGATCGAGGGTGAAGAAGCGCGCCCCGGACACCATCACGTTTTGCGCCGTCCAGTAAGCCGTCTCGTAACCGGCCGCCTGGGCGTATTGGAAGATGTACGGCGCACGGTGAAGCACATACGCGCTCGCGCTTGGCAAGGTTCCGGAGAACAGCACGCCCATGCTGATGGCAGTGGCCGAAGTGTGCGCTCGCATCTGCAGCAAGGGGAAGCGGTCTCTGGTCCACCGGTTATGGTGTCGCGCCGGAGCCCTGCATCTGGGGGTGTACTCGCCGCATACCATGTCGAAACGCACACTCTCCTCCAACAAGAAGAGGACATTACGCGGTCGCTCTGGCCTCGCAGCGATGTGCGGCACTGGCTCCGGGTGACGCTGCTGGAGCCGCCAAACGTCACGCTTCGGGTGATGGCCGATGTTGAGACGGATCTGGGTCAGAAGCGACAGGCCGTGGAAGTAGAGCACATCGTAGGTCGACGCCTGGACCTTGCGATAACTCGACGGAACGACAGCGGCGCCAGCAAGCACAAGGGGTAGCAGGAACGGCGCAAATCGCGTCGGCCACCGTGTCGGGCGCAGCCATAGACGTGCTGCTAAGGCCACGACGAGCGCGACAAGCAGCGCGGCACCGAGATGCAGCCACATGCCGGCACGAGCGAAGGGTAGCCCGCCGGTGAGCGCTGGTAAGACAGAGCGTGTGGACACCTGGGAATCCACACAAAAGTACAAGTTGAGGCGCTCGTGAAAGCCAGCCTGGATGCCAACTACGAGGGTAAACAGAGTCACGAAGAGCAGCTGGAAGACGCGGCGCACGGCTTGTCGATTGTGGACGGCCCCGGCGACGAGGACCGACCAGAACATGACACTCGCGAGCACGCACGCGGCGTAACCCACACGGTAGTGGGG
>CAZRGL010000021.1:31532-40399 GCA_964599485.1 uncultured Polyangiaceae bacterium | reverse complement strand
TCGGCGACTGCACCCAGTGTATCAACAACGAATGTACCGCGAGTAGTTGTGGCGCGCAGATCCAGGCATGCATCGAAGATCTGGCGTGCCTCGATTTCAACGACTGCCTTGCCGGATGTGGTGGTCCGGACGCTGAGGGCTGCTGGTCCCAATGTGAGCAGAGTGTTCCGGGCGGTGCCCCCCTCTTGCTAGCGCTTTACGACTGCCTGTTTTGCAAAGCTTGTCCAGTGGACTGCGCCGATATGACTTGTCCTTTCGGGCCGTGATCCGGGCAGGCGCTAATCCGAGAAGCTGGCGACAACCGTTGGTCGCGTGAGGCTCCACAGGGTGTAGATGGCGTAGGGGATGCCGATGCACACGGCCATCGCCATCAGCGAATAGCCGATCGTGAAGTAGCGCCCCCAGCGTTTGCGTTTGAGCAGAGCGATGGTGTTGAGCGCCGCCCAAAGTGCGCCGCCGTAGAGAAAGCAAATCGCCACCAGCACCCAAATCAAGAACAGGACCATGAACAGGTCGAAACCACCGTCAGCTGCCGGGGGGCTGGTGTTGCGAGGGGCGAAGTCCGCGTCGGAGCGGATGAAGTAGGTGTCGTAGGTGAACCAGGAAGCCGCCGCGATGTGGGCCACGCAGAAGAACGATTGGCAGATCGTATGAACTCGCAGATGGAGTTCTGCGGGCGCCTTCGCTTCAGAGCGCAGCGCAGCAAGCAATTCGGACATCGACGCGAAGCGCTGAGCCGGGTTGACCTGCAATCCGCGGCGTAGCGCTCGAATCACGCCGGCCGGCACACCCTTTTTGTCCTGAGGCCCCGCAAGCTGTCCGTCGGCCATCAGCATGGCTTGCATTGCCTCGGCGCTGCCGGCTCGATAGGGCCGCTCACCAAAGAGCGCCTCGTAGAGGGCTACGCAAAAGCTGAACTGATCAGCGCGCGGATCGACCGAGTGGCCAAAGCGTTGCTCGGGAGCCATGTATGCTGGCGTGCCCACGATGGCACCCTCAACAGTGAGCTGCGCGGCTCCTTGGGATGGCATACCCGGTGAAGGAGCTCCGGCAGCGGCGTCGCCGTCTGGTCGATGCGCCCGGGCGAGGCCGAAGTCGCAAACGCGTACGCGCCCATCCTGGCCGATGAGAACATTGTCCGGCTTGAAGTCGCGGTGCATCACCCCCGCCTCATGAGCCGCTTGCAGTCCCATGCCGGCGTCTAAGAAGCGCTCCAAAACCGAGCTCCACCGATGGCTGTCCGCTCGAAGCCAATCGGCAAGCGTTTGTCCTTGTACGAGCTCCATGGTGATGAAGACCCGAACGCCACAGCGACCTGCGTCATAAACGGCGGCCACGTTGGGGTGTGTCAGCGTTGCCATCACCCGCGCCTCACGGAGCAACCGCTCATGCGCCTCGTCGATTTGCTCAGCTTCCGAGACTAGCTCGCGGCGGATCAGCTTGAGCGCTACACGCCGCTGCAGCATCGGATCGAGCGCCACGCAAACGATGCCCATGCCTCCCCAGCCCAATACGCTCTCGATTACGTAGCGGTCGATGCGCTCGCCCTGAAGCGGCATGGCATCGCGATAGGGGCTGGTTGATGCCGATCCGGGGGGCGATGACGCCACGGCTCCGAGAGGCGCCGGCGCCACGGATCCAATGGGCGACGACGCTATCGGCGGATGATGCAGCGGGCCGTCGAGTTGGTCACTAGCACTTTGATGCAACTTCCCGAGCTCACTGAGCAGCAAGGAGCAATCCGGGCAGCTGTCCACATGATGCTCGGTCACCCAGCGCTGCTGCGCGCTGAGTCGGCCCTGGAGCAGTGCCAGGATCTGGTTTTCGTTGGGACAGTCGGTTGACACCGGAGCCTCGCTTCGAGGTAGGGTCGGCCACGTGGCGACAGTCGCCAGCGATGGCCTTGATCTATTAGACCTTCTCATTGGTGAACGCGACGCCGACAGGGGCCCTGCGCCTGAAGAACGCGAACCGGTCGCAGCGCTGTTGACCGCCGTCATCGCCGATGCACGAGGCGCCTGGCCAGAGCTCTGCCTCGCGGACGAGCCATTCGTTCGCCATATTGCACGCCACTTGCCTCCTGATCGCCCTGTCGAAGAGGGCCTATTGGCGTTGCGTGGCGACGACCTCTATTTGGCGTTTGGTTGCGCGCTGCGTGGCCCCGCTGCGATGGCCGCCTTCGACGAGACCTTTGCGAGCGAGTTGCGGCGGGTGTGTGCGCGCTTGCCCAATCCCAGAGCCGAAAGTGAAGACCTCGCTCAGGATTGTCGTCACAAGTTATTTGCGCGTTTGAATCCGAAAATCGCCGAGTATTCAGGACAAGGCGACTTGCGGCATTGGCTTCGCGTCACGCTGATGCGGATGCTCATCGATCATCAGCGGTCACATCGGCAGCGCAAACAGCGCGAAGTTCTGGTCGACGGGGCTACGAGTCTCGAGGTTCCCGAGCCCCGAGGCGATGTCGAGCTCGCCTATCTAAAACAGCATTACGGTGCGGTGTTTCGTAGCGCTTTCGAGCGCGCGGTAAGCGCTCTGGAGCCTTCCGAACGAATTGTGCTCAGGCAGCACTTCGCCGATGGCTTGACGATCGATCAACTCGCATCGCTCTACAGCATCCACCGCGCTACAGCAGCGCGCCGCGTGGCCAAAGCCCGCAACAGTTTGCTACGAGGCACACGACGCGTGATCATGGCAGATCTAAAGCTGGACTGCGATGAGCTCGATAGCGTCATGCGCCTCATCGAGAGCAATGTGCACGTGAGCGTGAAGCGTCTGCTCAGTACGGATTAGCTCCTTGCCACTGCTGTGGCGCGGGCTGATTGGTGGCCGGTGTGGGTTTGGGCTCGGGCTTGATGAGCGCCACAATCGGAACCAGCATGCATGCCGCCGACGCGAAGAACAACACGTACCACCCGGCGGCCACGCTCACGCTTGCGACCCCCGCCTTGGCGAGTATGCCCGCTGCCTCAGTGATGTCGCCGTATTTGAGCAACGAAACAAAGGTGCTCAGCAGCCCGCCGATCATCGCCAACACGGCCATGCCGCGCCCGAAGCGTCTGATGATTCCGATGAGCGCAGCGATGAGCGCTAGCGCCAAGAAGAAGATGAAGACGGGGCCGCCGTGGTCCATTCCAGAGGCAGGCAAGTCGGCGAGGAGCTTCGGCAGCTTGCCTTCCCAGGTCATCCAGTTTGTGAAGGTGCTAGCGATGCCCAATAGGGCGGCGCCGCCGACAATCCATTTGATCGGTTTCATTGAAGGGGTCTCCCGTTTTTTTCAGAGTTCCCCAATAACGACGGAGGCAGCTTGGCTCGGTCGCGTTTTATTTTTCGGCAGCTGGTGGCGCGGCGCTCAGTGCCTGGTCGCTCGTCGGGCTCGCTTCGGGGCTCGCCTCGTTGCTCGCCTCGGGGCTTGGCTCTTCGGCTTTGCCTGCCGGCTCGTCGGGCTCGGTTGCAGGTGCTTTTGGCGTGGGCGCGGTGGCCAGGCGCTTCTTTTCGGCGTGAAGGCGTGACTCTTCACCGAGCAGCTTGGCGAGTGAGCCACCCATTTTGGCGCGCAAGCTCACCCACTGCTCGTCGACGATGGTCTTGGCACTTTCGGCATAGATGGTGGCGTACTTCGGCCCGCTCTTTTCGTCCTCGCTCAGGTGGCCGTAGAGAAAGCCGTTGCGCGTGTCGATGACGAAGGCCTCGAGGTAGCTCTCGACCTGGTTGTTCAAGAAGGGCACGAAGAGCGCCGGCAGCACCAAGAAGTTGAGGGCGACCAGTGCATTGGCGCCGCCGCTGCGGTAGCCCGCGTCGACCACGATGAGCACGTCGGCCCGGGCGCGCGCCGCCAGAAGGCGTAGCTTCTTGAGGCTGATCTCGGTGTCGGATTGGCCGTAGTGGTTGCGATTGTTGCTGAAGCGACGCTGGCCGCTGACCACCAAGGAGGGGATGCGGTAGGTGCTCGTCACTCCGGGCAGACTCTTGAGCATCGCCTCGATGTCGCCCGCCCGTTTTTGGTCGAGGCTATAGTAGGCCACCGAATAACGCTCCGGTAGCTGAGGACGGGCTTCGAAGGCTTTGCGGATGGCCTCGTCGTCGATTTCGGCTGTTCGATCTAGGTCGAAGTTGGCCAGTCGGCTTGGCTGGTAGCTGATGCCGCAGCCGCTGAGCATCACAGCGCCCAAGAGGACGCCAAGGAAGAGAAGGTTCTTGTCGCAACTCAGGTAAGTCATGCTGCCTCAACGGACGCGAAGCCGCTTGCTTACAGCCGCCCAACTACCGAGCGCGACTAGGCCCACACAACCACTGCTTGGCGTGGTCGATTGCTGCTATGTTTGCGGTTCCGATGTTTGGATTTGGCCGCTCCGTAGCCAAGACCTTCAAGAAGGCGGCTTGGGACAATCGCGAGCAAGTACTCGCATTTGCTCGTGAAGCTGAGCCTGGCTTCGAGGACATGGTTGCCATGTTGGACGTCTTGCTCGAAAGCAGGATCAACGTGGAAGAGGAGCACAAGCTCGCCCGTCAGCGTTTGGCGTTCCTCACCTTGGCGCAGCGGGTGCTCGATACGGAGCTGTTCGTTCCCTATGTCGAGGCACTCCCCAAGCTCGATGACGCTACCCGCAAGGTCATCACGCAGCTGCTGCCGAAGATCAACAACGTCAAAGGGCATCCGCAACTCTGCGAGCACTTGGGCTCGACCAACGCCCAAGTGCGCGCCTGCGCAGCAGAAGTGCTTGGTGCGGTAGGAGGCAAGCGCGCCTTCGAGATGCTCGAGCGCATCATCGCCAAGCCCAATTTTGCTGGTCGCATCGAGGCGCTCGATGTGATCGTGCCCAAGGCGGGATTGCATGCATTCCCGTTGTTGGCCACGGTGCTCGAGCACGGAGAGCCGCACGAGCAGAAGCACGCCCTCGAATTCCTCGCCGATAGCGAGTACGTGCGCAAGGACAAGAGCCAAGCGCTCAATGTGTTGGCGCTGGCGCTCAACTCTGCCGATGCGGGCGTGCGTCGCTATGTTCTCAATGCGCTTCGAGCGCTGACCGAAGAAGACGAATTCTTCGAGCGAACCCAGCACATGGCCGACTCGCCGCGTGCCGAGGTGGTGGTCAGCTTCGTGGACATGCTTGCCGAGATCGGCTCGGAACGGGCCTTCAACATCTTGCGGCGCAAGCTCCGCGAGGGTCCTGATTCCGTGCGCAAAGCAGTGCTGCTCGCGCTCGAAAAAGTTGGCACCGAAGCGGTGTTGCCGCTCTTGGTCGATGCGCTGTCCTCGCCAAAGATCGTGGTGCGAACGGTGGCAGCCGACGTGGTGTCCAAGCTCGGCAAGAGCGGCAAGATCGACGTTGCCAAGGCGATCATCTGGCTGCTGCGTAGTCGCGATCCGAACGTGAGGCGGATGGCCGCCGAGATTGCCAACGAGGTGGCCGAATCGGTCCGAGAAATGGCGCCGCTGCTGTTGTCTTTCTTGACGGACGAGGACTGGTGGGTTCGCGAACGGGTCATGGATGCGCTGGCCAAGATGTGGCGCACCGGGTTGACCCGTCATCTCGTTGGTTTCCTCAAGGATGAGTCTGATGCGGTCCGCCGTTTTGCCGTCGGTGCGTTGCGACGGGTTTGCGATCCCGACTCCATCGGTGCGCTGGTGCGCACAGCGCTCGATGATCCGGACTGGCTGGTGAGCGAGTCAGCAGTTTCTGCCTTGGCCGCGCTGAAAGACAAGCGCGCTGTCCCCTACCTGTACAAGATGCTGACGGGGCAACCGGAGCTGAGATTGGCGGTGATTCACGCGCTCGTCGAGATAGGCGCGCTCGAAGCCGCAGACAAGATCGTCGAGTGTGTCGGCGACGAAGATCCCGACGTCCGGCTCGCCGCTGTCGAAGCCCTCCGAGCGCTGGGAGGTCGCGAATTGGCGCCCCAGTTACGTTGTCTCGAATCCGATCCAAACCACCACGTTCGTCTCGCTGCACGCGAGCTGCTGCAGCGCTGGGCAGCAGGAGGACGAGCGACGGCGGCAGTTGCTGGGGACAGTCCGCTCGAGACCCTGTTGCTAAAGCTCAACGAGGAGGGCGGCGACGATCTCATCGTGGCGCCCGGCCGTCGTCCCGCGATGAAGTGCATGGGTCGCATTTCGCCCATCGGCGATGAGGTTTTGACGGTGGAGCAGGTGCAAGGCTTGCTGGTCGATCTGCTCACACCGATCCAGCGCGACATGCTCGCTGACGGCAAGGATGTGGATCTGTCCTACGACGCCAAGTTGTCCAAGGCGCGCTTCCGCGCCAACGTGTTCTTTCAGATGACCGGTGTCGCGGCAGTGTTCCGTTCGATCAAGAACACCATCTCGGACCTCGATTCGCTTGGTCTTCCTCCGGTGGTGTGCGATCTCGCTGAGCTCAAGCACGGCCTGGTGTTGGTTGGTGGCGCGACGGGTGCGGGCAAGTCCACCACGCTTGCTGCGTTGATCAACTACATCAACGAGACCCGAACCCGTCATATCGTGACCATCGAAGATCCCATCGAGATCGTCCACGAACGTAAGAAATCACTCGTCAACCAGCGCGAGGTCGGCACCCACACCAGCTCTTTCGACCATGCCCTGCGCGCCACCTTGCGTGAGGATCCCGATGTCATCCTCATCGGCGAAATGCGTGACCTCGAGACGATGTCCTTTGCGGTGACGGCGGCAGAAACCGGCCACCTCGTGTTTGCTACCGTTCACACTGTTTCGGCGCCGAAGAGCGTTGACCGCATCATCAATGCTTTTCCAGTCAAGCAGCAGAGCCAAGTTCGCGCCATGTTGGCCGACACGCTGCAAGCCGTTGTTTGCCAACATCTGATCCGTCGCAAAGACGGTTCAGGACGGGTGCTCGCCGTAGAAGTGATGACGGGTAACGAAGCGGTGGCGGCCATGGTCCGCAAAGGCAAGACCTATCAGCTTCCCTCGGTTATCGCGACGCACGGCGAAGTGGGTATGCAGAGCATGGACAGCCAGCTGCTCGACTTGATCCAACGCGACCTCATCACGCCCGAAGAAGGCTTCATGCGGGCGGCTGACAAGGGCGCGTTCGAGGCCTATTTGCGCGAGCGCGAGAACGCCTCGGCCAAGCAAGCCAAGTTGGACGGTGTGGCGCCCAAGGAAGACGAGGCCTCTGAAGACGGTACTGCGGCGAGCGAGCGTTCTGGGCCCATTGCTGTGTCCTTCGGAGACGAGGCGGACCCGGCCGCCTTGATCGCGCCCGAAGGCATGGCATCGCCCAAGAGCTCGCGAACGATTACGTGGGATCCGGCCGACTCGGATATGTTCGCCAGCTCGGCTCGCCGGGCGGCCTCCTCGTCTCCTCACGCTTCGCCATCACCGCCGGTGTCGGCTCCGCCGCCGGCATCGCGCAACCCGCGCCGCGAGCAACTTCGTGAGGAATCAGTGCGTCCAGCGGCGACGATGCCTGCTGCCGACTCCTCGATACCTCGAGAAAGTGAGGCGCCACCGAGCAGCACCAGGATGGGCGGTGTCGGGCCAGTCAGCGGAGGTCCTGCAAGTCGCCGGCGTCGCGAAGGTCGGCCTCCGGTGCGCGAGACGCCCTCAACCCGCGGGCGCCGCGACCCCCGCTCTCCGGTTCGTGAAGTGCGCACCGAACGCTACGACCCGCGTGCTCCTCGGCGGGATCCGCGTGCCCCTCAATCCCGGTCGAAAGAGCCGCCCGAGTCGTCTCCGGGCGAACCCTCCCGTCGCGACCCACGCCGGCGACGCCGCAAGCCAGAGGACGAGAGCTGATGGCGCGCATCGATTCCTTCCTCAGGCTGGTGCTCGAGCAGAAGGCGAGCGACCTGCATTTTCATGCTGGAAATGTCCCCATCATTCGCTACCAGAAGGACCTGATCCCGCTGCCGTTCCGGAAGCTCTCTGAGGCCGAAACCAGCCGCTTCTTGCGCGAGATCATGACCGACGAGCAACGCACCGAGCTCGACGAGCAACAGCAGGTGGACTTTGCCTATGTGCTCGAGGACCACGGGCGTTTTCGAGTGAACGTGCACGTCAAGCGCGAGGGGCTCGGCGCTGTGTTCCGGATCATTCCCGGCCAGATCCCGACCATCGATGGCCTGTTGTTGCCGGGCGTGCTCAAGTCGCTTTCAGAGATGCAAAACGGCTTGGTGCTCATTGCTGGGCCCACCGGCTCGGGCAAGAGCACCACTTTGGCCGCTATCGTCAACGAGATCAACTCGAGCTCTCAGCGCCACATCATCACCCTCGAGGATTCCATCGAGTTCGTGCACCAGCCGCGTTATTCGGCGATTACCCAGCGCCAGGTGGGCTTGCACGCCAAGTCCTTTTCCTCGGCGCTGCGCTCTGCACTGCGCGAATCTCCAGATGTGATCGTGGTAGGCGAGCTGCGTGACCGCGAGACGATGATGCTGGCACTGTCGGCAGCCGAGATTGGCGCGCTGGTGTTCGGTACGGTGCACACCAACTCGGCTGCCAAAGCGGTCGACCGGATCGTGCACTTGAGCGAAGAGGACTCGCAGGAGCAAACCCGCAGCGTGGTCTCGGTGTTGCTGCGCGCCGTCATTGCCCAGCACCTCTGCAAACGTTCGAGCGAGGACGGCCTCATCGCCGCCTGCGAAGTGCTGCTGCAGACCCACGCCGTCTCGCACATGATCCGCGAGAACAAGACGCACCAAATCGAGGCCTACCTCCAGTCGGCCGAGCACGGCATCTCAGGGATGAAGAGCCTCGACAGTTGCTTGCTCAACTACGTGCGCGAGGGCGTCATCACGCCCAAAGAGGCGGTCGCCGTGGCGAGCCATCCCGACACCTTGCGCAAGGCCATCCAGGCCCTGCCCCGAGACTAGTCGCGTGCGCCGGGCCTCTGGCATGCTGGCTCTCTGGC
>CAZRGL010000021.1:0-31432 GCA_964599485.1 uncultured Polyangiaceae bacterium | reverse complement strand
GTGCTGGCTCTCTGGCGTGCTGGCTCTCTGGCGTGCTGGCTCTCTGGCGTGCTGGCTCTCTGGCGTGCTGGTTCAGCTGGAGTGCTTGTCGAGCAGTGCTGCGAGGGCGGGAACGGCCTCGGCGACATGCTTCTTGGCACTGGGTCGCAGCTTCTTGTAGGTGCTGGCGACCAAGCTACTCTTGGCGTTTCCGGCTTTGCTGTCGGTGACCTTCAAGAGGGCCTCTGCGACCCGATCGCTCTGGCTCGAAAAGCGGTCGACGCCGCCGGCTTCGTCCCAAATGGGATCGAGCTCGGCTGCCCACTCATCGAAGAGCTTGTCGACGACTTTGCGAATGAAGCCGGGCTTGATCCCCTTGACCGCCTTGTAGCCGGTCTTGATGACCACCCCGCCGAACCCCTTCTTCTTTTTGACCTCGTCATCGACCAACGTGACGCAGTCGTCGATGACATTGTTGCGGCGATCGGCGTCGTTCAGCGCAGCGCTCAAGCTCATGTCGCGTTCCTCCCAAGCTCGTGGATATGAACAAGCAAGCACCCAGCCTCTACCCCAACAGGCCCAAATCCCGAACAAATAAGTTCCCCCAGCGGACAGCTAAGTGACAAGTGACTGGTACCGGTACCCGATCTGGCACTCTGCAAGCGGCTGTAAATAAAGAAAATTCCGCGATTTTGTAGATTTCGCTAAGTGACAGGTGACTGGTACCGGTACCCGTTTGGGTACCTAAGTGACAGGTGACTGGTACCGGTACCCGTTTGGGTGCCCGTTTGCGGTAGGGGTCGGTGGTACCTTTGGGACCGTGCCCGTTTGGGTGCGCCGAATAGGGGCAGCCGCGGGTTGGGGGAGGCCTGGCCTCGCTCAGTCATGGGTGGGGCCAGCCGTATCGGCTTGGCCCTGCTACTTCGTTCGGAGGCGGTCGCGGCCTACGTATTCGTCCCACTCGCTGCCGTAGCGCTCGTAGTGCACGCGGTAGCGCTCGGGGCCGACGATGCCCACGATTACGGCGGGATAGTAGTGGCCGTGCCACTCTGCTTTGACCCGGTCGCCTATCTTGTAGTGGTTGGTCTTGGCGCTTTCTGCGGCGGTGCGACTGACCTTGGCGGGCGGCTCGGGGATCTCGACCGGACCTTCGACGAGGCCTTTGATGCGGCTCCGTGCCACCAGCTCGTTCCACATCTCGTCGTAGCCGTCGTAGTGGACTTTGACTTTTCCCGGCCCCGGGATGTCGATGATCATGGCTGGGTAGATCTTGCCTTCCCATTCGACCAGCACGTGGTCGCCCACGTCGTAGGCGCGCTTGCAGCCGCCCATGAGGGCAACCAGCAGCAGCAAGATGGGAAGTGTGCGCAGCATGACCATGAAGCGACCGACAAGGCTTGCGTCGCGGTGAAGCACAGATAATTAGCATGCCATGGGCGCACGCGCACACCCTGCACAGCTGCTGGCTTCCGTGAGCAGGTTGCACATCGTGGCGATCGCAGCGCTGGGCACGTTCACTTTTGGGTGGTTGTTCACTGGTCGCTACCCGTGGTTGCTGTCGGCTGTTTGTGCGCTCGACTGGTTCTTGGTCAACCTGCTCAACCGGGTGGTCGATCTCAAAGAGGACCAAGCCAACTCCATCACAGGTACCGATTTCGTGGCCCGCCATCGCCGCGCCATTCTGGCAGGCGGGCTGGGGCTTCTGTTCGGGTCGCTGATCGCGCTGCACCTGGTTTTGCCGGCGATAACGCTGTTGCGGGTCGCCTATCATAGTCTGGGAATCGCCTACAACTGGCCGCTTCTACGCGGCCGTCGTCGCATCAAGCAGCTCTACTTCTGGAAGAACACGGCATCAGCGGCTGGGGTTCTGATTACGGTGCTGCTCTATCCTCTGGCGTCTGTCGGCTGGGGCCTGAAGCCGAGCGCACTAGCGCCAGGGATCTCGCTGGCTACCATCGCCTATTCGGCTGGTTTTTTCCTGTTGTTCGAGTTGAGCTACGAGGTGATCTACGACCTGCGTGACGCCCCGGGGGACGCCGCTGCCGGAGTACGAAGCTACCCGGTCGTCCATGGACAGGAGGGGGCGGTGCGTATCATCGACGGCCTGATCGCCGGCTCCTTGGCCTGCTTGATCATCGGCTACGCCACCGGATCGCTGCCTTGGCGGATCTTCATCATGTTCGCCGCACCATTGATCCAGCTCGTGATCTACAAGCGGGCGCTGCGCCGCGGGCTGAGCGCGCGCGATTGCATCGGTTTGACATGGTTGGGCGCCGCGCTGCTGGCGACCTATCACCTGTGGGTCTGGGCGGATCTGCCCGGAGTGGGATTGCCCTCATGATTGTTCTCGAAATCGCCGCACTGCTCATCGTTCTGTTGTTCATCCTGGTGCGCGCCCGTTTTGGTCGTGAGCCGCGTCGCTTTCTGTATCGGCTCGGCCTCTTGGTCATCGCCAGCTGGATTGTGGAAGACACCTGCATCCACGCCTACGGCTTCTACGCGTACAGTCCTGAATGGAGCCTCTTCGTCGACCGCGTGCCGCTCGCCATCCTGCTCATTTGGCCCATCGTCATCCACTCGGCTTGGGAGCTGACCCGCAACCTGCTGGCCAACGCACGACGCGCGCCCGTCTTGGTCCCTTTGGTCGGGGCGCTGTTCGTGCTGGCAGACGCGTCGGTGATGGAGCCCATAGCGGTTGCCTCGAAGCTTTGGTGGTGGACGCAACCGGGTCTATGGGCCGTGCCGCCCATCGGTATTCTCGGCTGGGCGTTCTACGCTGGGCTTTGCATGGCTGTACTCGAACGAAACGAGCGGGCGCAGGCTGCCGCTACGGCTGATGCTGCGCTGCTATTGCTCGCTCCTCTCGGCACCCACGTTCTGTTGCTGGCGAGCTGGTGGGGGCTGTTTCGTTGGATCAACACGACCTTGACCCCGTGGCCCTTCTTGGTGGCAGCCTGGCTTCTGGCCACGACCTTCACCTTGTGGTCCTTGCGCAGAACAGCACGTGAGCGCATTCCGGTTTTGGACATGTGGACGCGGGTGCCAGCGGCGCTGTTCTTCTTCGTGCTGTTGGCGCTGCGCTGCCGGCACATGTTGGACCTCGTCGCTTACGCGCTGGCCTTCGTGTCGCCTTATGTGTCGCTGACGCGCTGGCCTCAGAACAAGCCTGCCCAGCGTGCGGCCACATGACCGCCGGATTGGTGCTAGCCTTTGGTTGGGGGCAACACAGATGAACGGGATACGGACTTCCTTTGCGCTCACCGCGATCCTCATTGCGACCGGTGGGTGTTTGAGCGGTGCTGGCGATCCGGTCGAGCCCATTCCAGGCTCCGGTGGTGACGTCATCAGTCAGGACTATCCCAGCGAGAACATCGGTACATCCGTCGGTAAGGTCATTGCGAACTACCTCTTCGAGGGCTACCGGAACCCTGCCGAAGGCATCGGGCCGGATCATCGGATGATGATCAGCCTCGGCGACTTCTTCAACCCCACCGGCGAGGAAAGCTACGGAAACGAAAGCCCTTTCGAGGAGGGCTCGCCCAAGCCAACAGCGCTGATGATCACCGTCGGGGCGGTCTTTTGTCATCCATGCCAGAGCGAGGCGAAACACGTCCTGCCTGGAAAGTACGACGCGCTGAAGCCACAGGGGATGGAGCTACTCGCGGTGCTCTCCCGCAATATTTCCAGCGATGGGGCCACGTTCAAAGATCTCGACAACTGGGTGACGACCTACGCGGTCGACTATCCGTCGGTGATCGATCCCAAGATGCACATGGCCAACGTGGCAGATCCGAACCTGTTTCCGGCCAACATGGTGATCGATACCCGCACGATGAAGATCGCCGCGTTCACCACAGGCCCTCCCGGAGACACGTTTTGGTCTCAGGTTGATGCGGTGATCGCCGACGAGTAGACGCGACAATGCTAGGCTGTGGCCGAGGACAGTCTATGCAAGCGATCCACGCGACCGTCACGCTCGCCGCGTTGCTCATTCTGGGCAGTGGCTGTGTGAGTGGCTCAGGCGATCCAGTCGACCCACTTCCCGGCTCTGGAGGTGAGGTCATCGATCAGGCGTATCCAACGGAGAACATCGGCACCACTGTTGGCAAGGTCGTCGCGAACAACACCTTCGACGGCTACACCAATCCTGACAACGGAGTCGGTTCCGAGCACCAGGTGTCGATTACCTTCGGCGATTTTTACAACCCCACCGCCGACGGAACCTACGGCCCAGACAGTCCCTTCGAAGAGGGGACGCCCAAGCCACTGGCGCTAGTGATCAACATCGGGGCCGTGTGGTGTGGACCCTGTAAACAAGAAGCGGCCCAAATCCTCCCCGGCGAGTATGCGGCTCTACATCCCAAGGGAATGGAGCTGTTTGCCGTGCTCGCCGATAGCAACGCCCCTGGTGAGGCAGCCACCTTCAAAGATCTCGACAGTTGGGTGACGGCTTATCCGGTCAACTACCCCTCGGTGATCGATCCCAAGAAACACATGGCCAATTTGGCCGACCCCAGCCAGTTCCCCGCAAACATCGTGGTCGATACCCGCACCATGGAGATCGTCACGTTCGTTCCTGGCATTCCCCCCGAGACCTTCTGGTCGACCGTCGAGGCAGTGATCGCAGGCGACTAGCGCAGCGCCGATGAGCTGCTGACCCAAAACACTCTTGGCATCGCCGTGAAGCCACCTGGAAAACCACCGCGGGCGTCGAACGCAGCTGCCCCCAAGCCCACCAAGCTCGGCATCGGCGCACGTGCAAAAACGGTCCGCGGCGCACCGATTGGCGAGCGACCACCCAGCGATAGGCCGAGCAGCAAGAAGCCACCACCACCGCCGCGCCCCAGCAGGCCGGCAAGCTCCCCGCTGCCGCCAGCAGCAAGCGGATCCGACGCGGACTCCGATCCGCCGACGACGCCCCATGCAGTCACCGCGTTGTGTCACGCCGAGCTCCAGCTCTGCAGCGACAATCCGGTTCGCCAAGCGCGGCTGAGCTTCGAGCTCGGCATCGCGGCGGACGATCCAGTCGAGGCGCTGAAGTACTTCCAGCAGGCGCTCGCGTTGCATGCCGATCACTTGCCGTCGATTCAGCACGCTCGCGAGCTGTTGCTCGAGCGGCGCAACGTCAAGGAGGCTGCGGCCTTGTTCGACGCTGAGATTCGCCTCGCCGCTGAGCCTGCCGAGCGGGCGCGGATCCATCACCTCAAAGGGCGCGCCTTCGAGGACGTCGGGCGTGAGCCCGCCATGGCGCGGAGCTGTTACAAGCGTGCCACCGAGCTCGATCCCGCCCACCCCAGCTATCTGAGAGCTTTGCAGCAGCTCGAAGGCCAAGCAGAGGCGTGGGAGGCGTTGGCCCGAAGTCGACAAGGCGAGGCCAACGCCGTGCGTCAGGATCCAAGCTATCGCGCAGCATTGCTGGTCGCCCGGGCTCGGCTGCTCGAGGCACGTCTCGGCCGTGTGGATGAAGCCATCGAGCTTTATGAGCAAGCCTTGGCCCTCGATCCAGCGGCGGCTGGAGCGCTACGAGCACTCAAGCGTTTGCTTCACGATGGGGCGCGCTGGCGTGAGCTCATCGACGTGTTGCAGCGCGAAGCGGCGGCGACCAGCGATCCTCGGATCTCGACCTTGGCGTTGTTCCGGATTGGCCGCATTTACCGCGAGCGCTTGGGTAGCCGCGCTGAGGCCATCGAAGCGCTCACCCGCGCCGCCCAAATCAGCGCTGACGACCGCCTCGTGCTGGCAGAGCTCGCCCAGCTTCATCAGGAGGCCGGGGAGCCTCAACAGCTCGCCAACGTCTTGGCTCAAGAGGTTGAAGCCGTTGGACCGACGGGCGAGCAGGTGGCGTTGCTGGCACGCATAGGCGGGCTGTACGAAAACGAGCTCGGCCACCCCGATTCGGCCAGGGCTTGGTACGAAGCGGCGCTACGGATCGATCCGACCTTCGGTCCCGTCGTCCAAGCGTTGGATGGTCTGTACGTAGGGGCCGAAGCCCACGAAGCGCTCATCGGGATGTACCAAGGTGTAGCCGAGCAAAGCACCGATACGCAGCTTCGCGCTGACGCCCACGCCCGTATCGCCACCATTTTCGAGCTGCATTTGGCGCGTCCCCAAGACGCAGTTCTGCATCACGGCAAGGCGTTGGGTTTGGATCCGAGCAAGGAAGCCTCCCTCAAAGCTCTGCTGCGGATCCATGCCAAGCAGGGGCAGCATCGCGAGCTGTGCGACCTGCTTGGGCGCGCTGTCGAGCGCAGTGGCGATGAGGAGGTGCGCATCGCTTACTTGCTGAAGATCGGCGCCATTTGCGAAGATCACCTGGGCGAGCCCGTACAAGCGGTCCAAGCGTATCGCCGCATTCTGGAGCGTCATCCCGAGCATCTCGGGGCCATCCATGCATTGCAGCGCGCAGCGGAGACCGCGTGCCGTCACAGCGAGCTGGTCGAGGCACTCGACATGGAGGTGGCGCTGTGCAGCGAGCCGGCACGCTGCGTGGCGGTGGCGCATCGAGCCGCGACGATCGTGGCGGGGCAATTGGGAGATCGGGACGCAGCCTTGGCACGCTTCAAGCAGGTGCTGCAGATCGATCCGCGCTACGGGCCAGTGCTCGCGAGCTTGGGCCGGCTCTATCACCAGCTCGGTCGTTTCGAGGACGTGCTCGGCATCCATCGGCGACAGCTGGAGATCCTGCCAAAGGGCCCTGGGCAAGTGAGCTTGTTGCACAGTATGGGCGCGCTCTGCGAGCACCAATTGCGGCGTGACGAAGAGGCGATTGTCCACTATCGGCGTGCCATCTCGCTCGATCCAACACACGGTCCATCGTTACGTGCCCTGTCGCGACAGTTGCGTCGGCGTAGCGACTTCAAGGGGTTGGTCGGAGTGTTGCAGTCCGCCTTGCTTGGCACGAAGAACAGCGCAGCAATCGCCCGCGCTGCGTTTCGTCTGGGTGAGGTATACGAAGTTCACCTCGAGGAGCTCGATCGGGCGGTAGGCGCCTACCAACAAGCTGTCTCCGCCGAGCCTGGTTATCGTCCTGCCGTGGACGGCTTGGCGCGGGTTCGCGCGCGGCAGCAAGCCTGGTTACAGCTCGTGGCGGAGCTCAACGCCGAAGCCGAGAGCAACAGCGAGCGGAGCTTGGTCATCGCGGCGCTGCTACGCGCCGGTGAGATCTACGTGGACCGACTCGGGCAACCGCAGCGCGCAATCGCTTGCTACGAGGCGGTGAGGACACAGGACAGCAACAATCCGGCGGCCTTGCTCGCGCTCGAGCCTCTGTATGCGCGGGCTGGCTCCTGGGAACAGCTGGTCGGGGTGCTCGCCGCCCAAGCTGCCAGCTTGCAGGACCCGGCCGCACGGATAGCCGCGCTCGAAGAGCAGGCGCGGCTGCAGCTCACACGTGGCGTAGGGGATGAGGCTGCTCTGCGTGAGACCCTCATGTCCATCTTGGAGATCGAGCCTGCCCACCGCGGTGCGCTCGCAGGACTGGAGCGTGCTGCGACGGAGACGAACGAGCTGTCGCTACTTGCTGACATCCAAGCCCGCTTGGCGGCGGTTCAACGCGATCCGCACGTCGCAGCAGTCCACTTCGTACGTCTTGGGAGCGCCCTGGAGGCAAGCGACCCCCAAGCGGCCCAAACAGCCTACCGGTCGGCCTTGGAGCATTGCGCTGAAAGCGTCTCGGCGATTCGCGGTCTGCGGCGGACAGCGGAGCAGTGCGGAGATGTCCGCGCCTTGATCGAGGCTTATCACCGTGAAGCGAGTTGGACCCGAGACGGGGTTCACGCCGCTGAGCTCTTGGCCCGCTGTGCCCAGCTTCGTGTAGAGCAGCTTGCTGATACGGCGGCCGCGATTGAAGACGCCATCCGGGCTTTGGAGCGCAGCGCCGACCATCTCGAAGCGGCCCGGCTGCTCATCGCGCTGCTGAGCGAGAGCGAGCAGTGGCAGCGACTCATCGAGCAGCTGAGTCTTGCTGCTTCGAGTGCGCAGCAGCGGTCGCGAATCGCTTGGTTGTGGCGCGAAGTGGCACGCCTCTACGCCGACCGAAAACAGGACCTCAGTGCGGCCATCAGTGTGCTCGAGCAGATGAGGGAGCAACATGGCGATGACGTAGACAGTGCTTACGCGATCGGTGTGCTCCATGCGCGCAATCGGCAGTGGAGCGAAGCGGTGGCTGCTTTTGGTCGCGCGCTGCAGCTCAAGCCTGAGGGCCCCGCGCTCGTGCGCCTCGAGCTCGAAAGGGGGCGCTTGTTGGCCGAGCGGCTCGACGACACCAAGGCAGCGGCCGCCAGTCTCGAGCGCGTCTTGGTGCTCGAGCCACGGCATCCCGAAGCGTTGAGCTTGCTCCTCGACGTGTGCGTCCGCGAGGAACGCTTTGGTCGGGCTCGCGCGTTGGGCAAAGCGCTGGTCGAAATCGCCACAGGTCCCGAAGAGCATGCTGCAGCTCTGATCGAGGTTGCGCGAATCGAAGTCGAGAGCGGCCAGCCTCGTCTCGCGGCGGAAGCACTGCGAATGGCCGTGACCCTCCAAGGAGCCATGGGGCCGGCGGCTGCGGAGTACAAGAAACTGCTCGGTGCCGACGAGCCTTGGGAGCACTACGCAGAAGCGCTCGAGCAACATTTGCTCAAACTGAAGAGTGGCGAATGTGAAGGTGAGCTCAAGCCGAACTACCTTGCGTTGGCGCGCATCCAATACGAGGTGCTGACCGAGGTGGACGCTTCGGTTCGAACCCTTCGGAAAGGGCTCAAAGCTTGCGAAGGCGACGTCGAGCTGCAGCTCGAGCTCGGCGAGCGACTCAGCACTGCGGGACGAGGAGCGGCAGCGGTAACCACCCTGACGAAGCTCGTCGCCCGCGAGCCCATCGAGGGGCGGGCGTGGCGCACCATGGCCCGCACCCTGCACAATGACGGTCGCAGCCTCGAGGCCGGAGTGATGTGTGCAGCGCTGGTGGTGTTGGCTGAGGCGACAGAGATCGAGAAGGGTCTTGCGGGTCAAAAGCGATTGCACCCAGGTTGGGCGCGCCCACAGTCTTTCGACGCTGAAGCACTGCTGACACTGAGCGTGGCGCCCGACGCGACCGAAGAGCGGCGGATCGTCGAGCTGCTCGTGGCCATGTCGGAGGCGACGAGCAAGGCCTACGCGCCGGATTTCGACAGCTATGGCGTGTCCTCGCGCGATCGGCTCTCCGAGCGTTCGGAGCACCCTCTGCGCGCACTGAGCGACCGCTTGGCAAAAGCTTTTGGCGTGCCAGCATACGAGCTGTATGTGCATGGCTCGAGCACTAGCGAAGTGGTAGCCGAGCTCAGCCTGCCGGTCTCCATCATGGTTCCTCGCTTCGTGCTGGACCTCAACCCGGCGCAGCAAGTGTTCATGGTGGCGCGCGCTTTCGCGACGGTCGCCAGTGGCGTGCACATCGTGCCTACCCTGGGTCGCCGTAGGACTGGGTTGGCCTTTGCTGCGGTGATGCGACAAGTGGTAGAGCGCTATGGGGCGGGCCGTTATCCAGAGCAGGAGCTTGCCAAGGAGCACAAGCGCCTCGCCAAAGCCGTACCGCGCCGCTCTCGCAAGTTGGTACAAGCGGCTGCAAGCCTCTGTTTGAACGAGCCCATGGTCGACTTCGAGCGCTGGGCCAACAGTGTCGAGCTGAGCTCGGCCCGGGCAGCAGCGCTCATCACCAACGACCTGCCCGAGGTGGCAGAGCTGTTGAGCCGATCTGCCGCGACGACGGCTTCGCTCAAAGGTGCGACCCTGGTGCGCAGCTCAGCACTCATTGCTGACCTGATGCGCTTCTGGGCAAGTCCGGCAGCCTTCGATGTGCGTCGTAGCGCCGGCATCATCTAGTCGTGCCCTCGATTCACAGGCCATTGCCGGAGCCGGGGCTGCCTGCTAGGGTGCCGCCCCCTTTGGGATTTTTCCGGGGATTTCTCGGAACATTTTTGACCAGGATGGAGACGAGCTGATGTCATCGAATGGGCAGCAGAAGCAGACGGTTTCCGGTCTGCAGATTCAAGGTGGCGCGGCCATCGTTGCGCCAGTTTCGGCCTTCCCGCACGGGATGCCGCAGAACGCGCTCGTGGTGGTGCCCATTGCCAACCCCAGCGACGATCTGAAGACGACGCTCGACAAGGGCCCCCATGCGGTCACCCAAGAGCAGATGTGGGAGCTGCTTGGCTTCAACGGTCCGGCCGTCCAGGTGCAAGACGACCAAGGTCGCCCGATTGCCATCGGCCTCGAGGATCTATTGGGCGGTCTCGAGAAGCACTGGAAGGAGAACCCAGGCGACTTGAATCGTGGCCGGGTCTATGCCCAGGAGCTACTCAAGCACAAGCGGCTCGAGCGAGCCGAGCAGGTGCTGAGCAAGCTGGTCGCCAAGGGTGGCACCGGCGACGATTGGTTGGCTTTGGGCATTGCCCAGCTGCAACAAGAGAAGCTCGACAAGGCGGAAGGCACACTCAAGGGCGCTGCGAACCTGCTCAAGAGCAACCCCTATCCGCCGCTGCACTTGGCCCGCTTGTACAGCAAGCAAGACAAGCCCGAGGCTGAGATCGAGCACATCGACAAGTCGCTGGAATTGGATGCTGGTTGTGTTGATGCTTGGGCTTACTTGTTCCAGACGGTGCGCGACCGCGAGGACGAGGACAAGGCCATCGCGATGCTCGAAGAGCGCGCCAAGGGCAAGCGTAACGCCGCTCCTTACGTGGCCATTCAAGGCTTCTACGCTGGCAAAGAAGAGACTCGCGAAAAGGCCATCGAGTATGCCAAGAAGGGTGTCGAGGCCAACAGCGACGATCCGGTCGCCTTGCTATGTCTGTCAGCTTTGCACGGCCAAAAGGGCGATCTCAACTCGGTCGTCGAGCTGCTCAGCCAGCACGAAAGCAAGATGGCGGGTAACGTTCACTTGGCCAACAACTACTTCGAGGCGTTGTTCCAGACGCGCCAGCTCGACAAGGTCACCAAGCTGCTCAACGCACTAGCGGGCTCGGCCAACAAAGAGGTCAAGCAGTTTGCCGTCCAGCGTTCGCAGCTGGTTGCGCAATATCTGCAACAGCAGCAGCAGCGTCTCGCTTCTGCCGGCAAGGGTTGAGCGCCTCAGAGCCCGAGCAAACGCTGCCATCGAGCAGCCCACCGCCATCGAGCAGCCCACCGCCATGGCCGCAGATGTCGACCACGCTACTGATCGCCTTGGGCGTTACAGCAGTGGTTACGGCAGTGGCCCATTTGGCTCCGGACGATTATGCCAACACCGGTGTCGGGGCGGTCTTTCTCCTGTGCACGTGGTGGATGGCGCTGCGTCACGACACGGCGGTCGTACGAGCATTCGGCTTGTCGCTCGGCGGCATCACCGAGCCTGAGCCTCTACAATTGGGCCGCATCGCCCGCAGTGCCGGGCAGGCCATCGCCTGGGCCCTGCTGCTGTCGCTGATCTTCTTTCCTCCTTTTTGGTACGGCTATCAGTTTTGGTGGAAGGTACGGCTGCCCTTCAAGCTCATCTTGAATTGGGGGTTACTCGAGCAAGCGCTCGGCCAATTGCTGGTGATCGCCTTGCCCGAAGAGGCTTTCTTTCGCGGCTTCCTACAATCGGCGCTCGATGGCCGCTTCAGTGAGCGTTGGCGCTTCCGTGTTCTCGGCGCTGAGCTGGGTCCCGGTTGGCTCATCGCTGCCGCTGTGTTTGCGGTAGGCCACTTGCTGACCATTCCCCACCCGAGTCGGCTGGCGGTGTTCTTTCCGGCATTGCTCTTTGGGTGGCTTCGGGCGCGAACCGGAGGCATCGGCGCAGGCGTCTTGTTCCACGCCTTGTGCAACCTGTTTTCGGGCTTGCTCGCCAGCGGCTACGGCCTGCGTTGATCGTGTCCTCGACCCGGCATCGCGGCGGCTCGGTCCGACTAGAACGCTTTACCGAGCCAGGACATGGCGTGGTAAAGCCCGAACAGGCTCACCAGTAAGATCAGTACGCTGAGCGCGATGAGCACCGGGTGGCTGCGTCGCGGCTCTGGCGTCTCGCTTCGTTCGACGTTGAGCTGGGCCATCGCAAGGGAGGCGATGGCACCAAGCCGTTTGTCTACGGCGGCCAAGCGTTCCGCGTCGGTCTCCGGGTCGAGTCGCTCCTTGTAGCGACGGTAGCGCGTTGCGGCGGCCACCAAGGTGTCGCTTCGCTGGCTGTGCTCGAGAAACGCTGAGTGGGTCGCGCTGTCGTCAAAATCGTCGACCACCCGCTGCCACAACGCGGCCTCGACAGCGTCTTGGACTGGGTCGGACATGATCGCTACCGAGGCAAGAGCTGCGCTTGGGCCAGCTCTCGTTGAAGTTGGGCGGTGAGCTTGAAGTAGTCGCTTCGCGAGTAGGGCTCGTTGAGCACGTGAAACTCACGTTTGTTGAGGCCTACACAGGCAAAACAATAGTTGCAGTCGCTGCAGTCCAAGCAGTGCTCGAGATACGCAGAGCCCGTGCAGCGGGCGCTGTCCTGACAATGAGTGCACCGGATGAGGTCGCGACCACGCTGGCAATGGGTGCAGTCCATCGCGTGGTGGACCTCGATGCAATAGTGGCAGCGCACCAAATCCACCGAGCGGCGGCAGAAGGTGCACTCCACACAACGCTCGCATTGTGCGCATTCGATGCACCGCTCGTTACCCGATCGCGACGCGTGCGCTTGCACGAGCTGGCGAAAAGCTTGCTCGAGCTGCTGCCTGGTCATTCGGAGCTTGGTGGAGGCGGCGTGTGGTCGAGCGCCTCTTGGTGCTTGGCGCTGAGCATGCGACGCAGCTGGGTGGCGGCCTGTTGGGTGCTGGGCTCGTCGGCAAACTGCTCGATGCGGCGCAATCGAGAGTCGAGCACTGCGCGACGCATCGGAGGCTCAGTGTCCAGAATCTCGGTCAGCTGCGCGATCGCCTCGCCCACCATTTCCTCATCATTGTGCTCCAGCAGTTGGAGCCAAACCTGCTGCGAACGAGGGAACTCGAGCTCGGCGTCTCGGTAGTCAGTTGCCGCCCTAGTAATTGCGGGGCGCCCCTCGGCTGCGAGCACGCGCGCTAGCAAACGCTGTTGTTCGAGCTCGCGCGGATCGGTGTTGGCGGCAGGTCCGGCGATGATGCGCGCCCTTCGCTTGGTCGGCTCTGCCGCGCTGGCCTTCTTCTTTGCGTTTTGCTCGGCCTCGAGGCGTTCCCGCTCTTCTTGTTGGCGCCGGCCCGCTGCGGTCACGTTCGGGTCGTGCCACACCTTCGTCTCCTGCTGGTGACGATGGTTGCGTTTTTGAGCCCCAGCTCTAGGCTTGGCTCGCTTGCTACGCTTGGAACGGCGTCGCGCTTGCGCCATGAGGTTTGCGCTACCTGCGAAGTGGGCGATTGTCGCAATGCGGATAGAAGTCGCTCGGGCATCGAGCGCACATCCCGCGTCTCAATAAATACCACAGACCGACGAAGAGCCAAAAGCCTTACGCGAATCGAGCTCCTGCCCGGCCGCGCGCGGGTGCAGCGAATTGGGCCATCTGGAGCGGAACGTGCCATCGATTTGTATGGGAGGGTGAGGCACATGGCAAACTCAGGCGAAGGGTCCGTGCAGCGCATCGACAGCGAAGTCCTGGAGCGTCTCGCGCGCGTTGCGCGGTGGTTTCCAGGTCGGGTCGTCTCAGTCGCTGAGTGCTTGACGGCAACCTGGCGCGGAACAGTCGCAGAGGTGGGTTGCGTGCTGCGGATCGACGGAGTGTGCGCCAACGAGTTGCTCGCCGAGCAGGCCGCAGACCGCGGCGGCGCGTGAAACGCTCGAACCGCGAGAGGGTCGGTGATTTCCGCATCTTCGGGGTCACGCGCCATCGCGTGCAAACGCAAGATGGAGGACTGGAAGCGTATTGTCTCGAGATGCCCGACTGGGTCAACGTCGTGGCGCTGACCGCGGACGAGCACTTCGTGTTGGTGCGTCAGCATCGCCACGGCATCAATGGCGTCACCCTCGAATCAGCAGGTGGGGTGATCGATCCGGGCGAGTCACCAGAGCACGCAGCAGCGCGCGAGCTCCGTGAGGAAACGGGCTATGTGGCTGGTCGCATGCTCGCGATGGGCTGGGTCTACCCAAACCCGGCCATCCAGGACAACCGATTGCACTACTTCTTGGCCCTCGATGCAGTTGCGCAGGGCCCGCCCCAGCCCGACGCACACGAAGCGACCGAAGTGGTATTGCTGAGGCGGGGACAACTGATTGAGGAGCTACGCAGCGGGCAGCTACGCCACGCACTTTGCGCTTTGGCCCTCGAGCGAGCCCTTCTGCGGATCGAGCCAAGCGGCTAGAAGGCGCCTGGTTTGTGCTTTGCGCTTTGACCCACTGCGTCAAGGCGCCTTGAATGCCTTGGGGAGAGCGCTCCGCAAGTGCTGGAAATCATGTGGCCTCAATTGTGGATTGGCTGGGGACAAGGTTCCCTTCCACAGGGGTCCAACGGGGGGCATGTTGGGGCTAGTGTGCTAATTTTTCGTGGACAAACTGTGTACAATGTCGGCGGCGAGCCCCTGCGCTTTGGTGCGAAAAAGCGCAGCTCGGCCACCCACGACTCGCGACCAGCCGTCGCAGCTGGAGCTTTCGATGATCAAGAAAGAGAAGAAGATCTGGATGGAAGGCGAGCTGGTGGACTGGGATGATGCCCGGCCACATGTGCTCGTGCACACCATGCACTACGGGCTCGGCGCGTTTGAGGGGATTCGCGCCTACCGCCGAACGAACGGCCAGACCACCATCTTCCGGCTTGGCGAACACATCGAGCGTTTGTTCGATACCTGCAAGTTGATTGCCATCACCCCAAACTTTGCGCCAGAGCAGATCTGTGCTGCTTGCGTCGAGCTGCTGCGCGCCAACGAGCTCGATGAAGCCTATTTGAGGCCGCTCGTCTACATCGCCGATGGCGCCATGGGAGTTTATGCCCCCGACAATCCGATCCACAGCGCTGTGATTGCTTGGCGTTGGGGGGCGTACCTGGGCGCGGGCGCATTGGAAGATGGCGTGCGGACGAAGATCTCCGCGTGGGTTCGCCACCACCCGAGCATTGCGCTCGCCAAAGGCAAGATCATGGGTCAATACACCAACTCGATCTTGGCCAAGCGCGAGGCAAAAATCGTGGGCTACGACGAAGCCATCTTGATGGACGTCAACGGCAACATCTGCGAAGGCTCAGGCGAGAACCTCTTCATCGTCAAAGGAGGCAAGCTCATCACGCCGCCCCTTTCGGCCTCCATTCTAGGCGGCATCACTCGCGAGACGATCATCCAGCTGGCACGGGAGGATGGGTTCGCTGTGGCGGAAACCCTCATCACTCGCGACCAACTCTATCTCGCTGACGAGGCATTTTTCACGGGTACGGCGGTCGAAGTTACGCCGGTGCGGGAAGTCGACGACCGCGCAATTGGCGACGGCAAGCCCGGGCCCATCACCAAGCAGCTGCAAAGCCGCTATTTCGACGTGGTCAAAGGTAGCGATGAGACCCATCCAGAGTGGCTTACCGTGGTGTGAGCGAATTGGCGTGTTGACGGCTGCGGCTAGCCTGCTGTTGCTGTCGGCTTGCCCTCCGAAGCCAAGCTCAGTCACGCCAATCGCATCGGCCAGTGCGAGCAACGCGACGAGCTCGGTTGTGCCGCCGCCACCGATGCAGCTGGAATTCCCTTTTCCGATGCGTCCCGGTGAGCGCCGCTTTGCGCGGGTGAAGCTGAAGCGTTTCGACTTGAGCATTTCAGTGCCGGATCCAGCTGGCTGGAAGGTGCGTCGCGAGCGGAGCCGTTTTGCTCTGCTGGATCATGCCGAGACGACTTCTGCACTGGTGCTGCGGGTCTGGTTGGAGAGTGAGAAAATGAGCCGCAAACGCTGCGAGGAGCGCACTCGGCTGTGGCGTGACCTACCCAAGCGTGGCCAGTCGATCAGCAGTCGCCACATCGACACCCCCCGCGGTTTCGACACCAAGGTCGATGTGGGCTTCGGCCTCAGCAAGCCCGGCGAGCCACTATCTGGCTACGTGATGGCGTTCGGCGCCCGAGCGCGTCGCTGCTTTGCCTTCGTCTTCACGACATCGGCTTCGGGAGGCGACGCTGAGCAGAAGATCGGCGACCGGCTTGCGTTGGTGCAAAGCCGCTCCCTCGAGGGGATCCGTGTGCAGCGCGCTACCGAGCTAGGTCCAGGCCGGGGTGGACGTCCATGAGCTCGGAGGCTCGCAAAGCGCATCGCTGCTTGCTCGCATAGGCGGGGTTTGGTAGCGCACCTGTGGGAATCGATTGATGGTTGAATCAAAAAGAATCCGACGTTGGCTTTGGCTGGCAGTTTGCGGGCTGCTGATTTGTAGTTGCGGCTACTCTGAAGAAGAGTGGCAGGTGCAGCTGGACAAATACAGTCGCCTGCACGCTTCACATCAGGCCACCGAGCGCAACCTCGCCGAAATCACCAAACAGCTCCAAGCGGCCAAGGACAAGGTAACGGCCTTGGAGAAGGATCTCGAAACAGCTGGCGTCGACATCACCAAGCTGAACGCGAGCCTGGCTTCACGCAACACCGAGCTGTCGAAGCTGAGCAGCACGCTCGAAGAGCGAGAGCTCGCTCTGGCAGCCTACAAGAAACGGGCCGAGCAGCTCGATCGCATCAAGCGTCGTTTCGAGCGGTTGCGCGCTAAGCTTCGTGAGCTGACTACGCTCGGTCTCGGGGTGGTCATTCGCAACAACCGCATGGTCATCCAGTTGCCGGGTGATGTGCTGTTTGCGTCGGGCAAAGACAAGCTGAAGAAGGACGGCAAAGGGATTCTCGACAAGGTGGCGGCCATCATCAACGCCGACGCTTCGTTGCGAATTCGCGACTATCAAGTTGCGGGCCACACCGACAACAAGCCGTTCAAGGGTGGCGTGTTCTACGACAATTGGGGTCTGTCGCTGATGCGGGCCCGGCAGGTGTTGTTGTACCTGATCGATCCCAAGCATGGTGCTCTACCGATGAAGCGTTGGAGCGCTGCGGGATTTGCCGATATCGATCCAGTCAAGAAGAACGACACCGACAAAGGTCGACAGGCCAACCGTCGCTGCGAGCTCATCGTGGTGCCCAGTGCCGAAGAGATGCTCGACCTCAACGCGATTGCTCAGTGAGGCAGACCATGAAGATCGAGATTCGTTACTGCGAGAAGTGAAACTACGAGCCCAAGGCTGCGAGTCTCGCGGCCGCGATCAAAAAGCACAACGGAGTCGAAGTACGAATCGTCGGCGGCTTGACCGGCGAGTTCACCGTGCTTGCCGACGGCAAGAAGCTCTGGGACAAGTTTGCCACAGGGCGCTTCCCAGAGCACAGCGAGGTCATCGCCAAGCTCTAGCTCAAACCCCGCCCGCGGTGGGGCACACTCACTATCCGAAGGAGGCCTCGTCGGCGCGCATGCTACTGACGGCTACGCCTCCCTCGGTGCGTATGGCGACGC
This sequence comes from uncultured Polyangiaceae bacterium, assembly GCA_964599485.1. Classification (GTDB taxonomy): domain Bacteria; phylum Myxococcota_A; class Polyangia; order Polyangiales; family Polyangiaceae; genus JAPYTK01. The sequence continues at coordinate 14,043 of CAZRGL010000021.1, read as the reverse complement.
ATATCCGTTCGTCGGGGCTGCGCGGTTTCCAATCGCAGGTTGGGCCGTCGCTGAGGCGCTGACCGTCGACTTGCCAAAGGGCTGTGAAGTCAGCACCCATGGGCGCGAGCTCTAGGTGGACGAGCTCACCCTGGCGCGTGGCGAGGATCTTCGCCTGTGGTGGGGCGTACAGTGGCAGACTGCGACTGCGTGCTGCCTTGTAGGCAGTGCTATTTCGCCAGTGGTCCACGAGCGTATGTGCCGAGGCGACGCGGGGGTCGTCGTCGACCGCGACGGCGGCTTGGTCGCTGTTGCTGTTGCCGCCCATGCCTGGGGGCGGCGGGTCTGCGATCATGCCCCCGGTGGCGCCCGTCCCGCCGCCGCCACCGCCCGTGCCGCCCATTCCTCCAGGAGCGATGTCGACGACGGTTCCGCCCATTCCTCCGGGAGCGATGTCGACGACGGTTCCGCCCATTCCTCCAGGAGCGATGTCGACGACGGTTCCGCCCATTCCTCCGGGAGCGATGTCGACGACGCTTCCGCCCATTCCTCCAGGGGCGGGATCGGCGACTTGGTTGACGATGCTGCTTTCGCAGCCCGCCCAGGCTGCTGTGACGGTCATCGCCATCGTGAGCGCAGCGGCGCGTGGATGGTCGGACAGCGCGCTCATGCGCGAGCGCTGCCTCGGCTGGGGAGGAGCGGCGGCGAAGGCCGTCATCTCCTCACTCAGATCATCGAGGGCCACATGCCATCTGGCGTCCGCGGTGGCCACTTCGAGCCCGAGCAACGCTGCCTCTCGCTCGATGGTGTCGAAGTCGTCGGGCGCGGTGGCCTCTGCGATGTCGATCGCCTTGTCCAGCAGCCGAGCGGTATCGAGGGTGATGGCGCGCGTGAGCCTGCGGGCGCGAACCAACAGCGCCTGGGCGTTGTCACCGGTGGCGTGAAACTTCTCGAGCACCTTGGCGTTGTAGCCAAGCGACATGTAGCGGTTGATGACGCCAGCTGGCGCGAAGTTACGCTCCGCGAAAGCCGCCGCGCAAATGCGATGCAGCACTTCGGCGCGGCTGTCAGCGATGCGATAGTTGTATCCCAAGAAGGTGCCGCAGAGCTCCTTGCGCTGCGAAATCTGGCCGTGCAGAATCGTTCCGAAGTAGGGCTCGGCGCGGCAGAAGTTGACCGGATGCTCGGGATGCTTGCGCATGAAGTCAGCGTTGAGGCGCACGTCTTCGAGCGTGGTGTTGGGCTCGAAGACGAGCAGGTTGTAGCAAGTGAAAATGTCGGCTTGCCGACAAGCAGCGAGTGCGTCGGCCACGGCTTCGTGCTGTTTGGCGCGGCCCAGGCTTGCCGCCCCGGCGGGCGAGACGTTCTCTACGCCGACGTACAAGCGGATGACGCCGAGCTCGCTCATTTGTGTGGCGAGCTCTGCGGTGAGCGTTTCGGGCCGGCACTTGCCGATGATGGCGAGCTCGTCGAGGTTGACACCGAGGTCCTCGACTTCAGCGCAGATCGCGCGCAAGCGTTGCAGTGTCGCGGCGGGCTGCGGCAGCAAGAAGTTCTCGTCGTGGAAGCAGAAGATGGCGGCGCCGCCGGCCGCGTGCCAAAGCGCAGCCATCTCCATTGCGATGCTCTCAGGGCTGCGTAGGCGCAAGAGCTTGCCTCCGGCCCGCGCTCGGGCATCGCGATAGCTGGCCATGATGGCGCAGTAGCTGCAGCGCCCCCAGCAACCACGGCTTCCTGTGATCGGAATGAAGGGCACGGACAGGTGTTGGCTGTGGGGCCGGTAACGTTTCACGAAAGGTAGGGAATCGAGATCTTCCGGCAAGGGGCGGGGCGCCGTGCGGAACGACTTGCCGTCGTTGGTGGGCAACACCAGCCCAGCCACCTCGCTCAGCGGTTGTCCCAGCTCGATGGCGTCGAGCAGCTCAGCAAGCGATTCCTCGCCGTCATAGAGCACGACAGAGTCGATGCCGGCATTGCACTCCAGCGTCTCGGCACTTGCGAGCGAGGGAAACTGACCGCCGCAGGTGATGTGACCACGATAGCCCGCGTCGCGTAGCGCGCGTGATAGCGACAGAAACTCGTCGGCGCGGTGTTGAAACTGCATCGACAAGCCCACAACCTCGGGCGCTGCGCTGACGATTTGCTCCACGATGGAGGCCGCCTCCACCTCTTCGTTGAAGCGCAACACGCGTGCGCTGTGCCCCTGTTGTTCGGCCACTGCTGTCAAGATTCCGAGCGCGAGGTTCTCCTCGAAGTCGGCCCCAACCAAGAACAAACGCATACTCACCCTCCAAGCTCATCCAAACGAAGCGCCTCAAGGTTATCAGCCGCCTTGCGTTCCGCAATCCAAGACTAGGGATCGGCGCTTGTGTCGCCGGCCGGCTGTTGCGCTTGCCCCTCAGCCGGTGGGAGCTTCGCTTCGACCTCGTCGAACCAAGCCTTCGCCTCCGTCGCGGCCTTCCTCAAGTCTTCGTCGACGTTTCTTGCTCGGATCTCGTACTTGAATCGCTTCGGCGCATTTGCACTGAGCATGCGGATGGCGCCGAGCGCAGCGTCACTGACCCGTGACCATCCGGATCCGTTGTGCTGCAGGCGGCCGGGTGAGCCGTCGAGGTTCTTGAACCCTTCGATGACATAGGTGTCCTTTTCGTGGTTATCGACCAGCAAGATGATCCGTCGAATCGATCTCGCATGTCGCAGCATCGCGAGCGCGCGGCAGGCCTTCGCTTTGACGAAGTTGTTCTCGTCTTCGAGGAGCGGCCCGATGAGCTTGGCGAGCGCAAGCCGTCGCTTGTCTTTGCGAACGCCGAGGCGCGATAGCGCGTCGATGGCGCGCCCGCGTACGCCTGGGTTTGCATGGGTCAGAAGCCCCTCGAGCTTCAGCTGGATCATGTTCTTGTCGGGCACCAGCATGAGCTTCTGTGCAAGGTGGAAGAGCGCGCGTGACACGACGGTGGCTTCTTTGGCTTCGAGGGCAGAGACAAAGGGCCGGATTGAGTTGGCGTCTCGGCCGAAGCTGCTGGCGCGCGCTAGGGCGTCCAGAGCCGCGAGCTTTCCTTCGGGTTTTTCGTGAGCGTTGGCCAGTTTCGTCAAGGTGGCAACGACGCCGGCGTCTGGTGCGCTGCCATTGACCGACGAGCGAGCAGCTTTGATTGCGGCTGCTTGGATCTTGGGGTTTGGACTGGTCAAGTGGGCGACGACGGTCTTGTGATAGCGCGCGTCGACAGTGGTCTGAGTCTTGGATTTGCTCGAGCCCGTGAACGCCATACGCATTGCTCCCAGAGCTGCGAGGGTGAGCTCAGGGCTTTCACTGGTTGCAGCCAGGTACACGAATGCATGCGCATTGTCGGGGCGCATGACGGCCGTCAACGGGAAGGACGCGCCGCGTTTCTCGGTGGCGAGCGCAGCCGCCTGTTTCACGATCGATTCGTCGAATAGGGCTGCCAGTTTCGTCTTCGGCGTCGTTGTGGCAGCGGCGTCCACCGTGTGGGTCTGCGCGGCGCCACCGCAGCCACCGCGCGCAATACCGATGATTGTTGCGAGAAAGAGAACAACGAGGCAAGCGCCCATGACGGAGCGCTGCAAATGTTGGGGATGTTGACTCATTGATACACATGCACGCTCTGTCCCGCGGTGGGGAGCAGATTCATGCCCAGATAGGTAAAGACGATGGTTGCAAAACCAATGATGACGAGGACCGCGCTGGCTCGGTCAGTGATGCGACGACTATGGCGAAGGTGCAAGTGAAGGACGAACACGAGCCAACTGATCAAGGCCCAGTTCTCCTTGGGATCCCATGTCCAATAGTCGCCCCATGCCTGCTTGGCCCATATCGCACCAATGACGAGGCCGAGCGTCAGAAGCACGAATCCGAAGTGGATGGCCATATCCATGAAGTGGGCGTAGCTCACCTTGCTCCGCTGCCCAGCTGGAGTTGCGCGCTCGAGCTCGAGCTCCGGGCGCCAGAGATGCACGAGCGCGCCGATGAACGCCATGAAGAGCGCCGCATAGCCGAAGAAGTACACCACGACGTGGGGAATGAACCATGCGCTCTGCAGGGCAGGGGGGAGGCTCATGACTTGGGCGTCCGCTTTGATACCGCCGTAGACGATCAGCAAGACGATGAAGCTGCAGGACAAGAGTGCAAGCCAGGCCATCCGGCAAAAACGCTCGACCATCAGATGGGTCAGCGCCGTACACCAGGCGAATAGCAGCAACGATTCGGACAGGGTCTTGAAGGGTGGGCGCCCTGCCTGCATCCAACGCATCGCCAGCAGTCCGGTGGCGAGTACGAAACCGACCAGGACGAGCATCGAGCCAGCGCGCCCCATCCAGCGGGAAGCTCGTGGACGCAATGCGAGCGCGTAAGCGACAGCGGCCGCCAGGAAGGCCATCGCCGCGGCCAGCCAGAAGCCGCCTTGTCTCGATAGCGCGAGCGCAATCGAGCTCATGCGTCCGCCTCCTCGCTGCTTGTGGTGTCATCTTCTCTCAGGTTGCTGCTGCGATGCGCTCGTCTCGCTTTGGGCCGGCGCTGCGTGGCGTTATGAAGTGTGCCGAGCGCGAGTGATGTTGGCTGTCACCACACTGGTGACACCGTCTGCCCTCGCTCAAGAGTGCCCTCATTGTCCTGACGACATCAACGAGACGGGGTTCGGAAACGAGGGGTGCAAGACTTGCCATTTGGCGCATGGTGGCTATGGCCCGAAGCTCGATCCAAACGTAGGCACGACGATCGAGAATCTGTGCGGGAGCTGTCACTACGCAGGCGGCCCCGGCACTGAGGTCAATACCCACACGAGCACGACAGGTGGGTGCGACAATTGCGAATTCACCTTCTCGATTTCATGCGTAGATTGCCACAATCCGCATAGCCACGAGCAGAGCTACGACGATCCGAGTGATCCCGGCTCGCCCGACGCGTTGCTGCGCTCCGCGGTGAGGCTTCCAGGTGGTGGCGATGCGCCCTTTACCTTGATTGCCCCCGAAGGCAACGACTCATTCGCTGATGGGGACGCGGATCCGGACGGGATCTGCGAAGTTTGCCACACGCAGACGACTCATCACACGAGCGCTGGCAATGACACCGCGCACAACCCCGGAGTCACCTGCACCCTCTGTCATGGGCACAACGATACCGATCACGGTTTCGGCTTCAGAGCATCGGGCAGCTGCACACCGTGCCACGGCAATCCGCCCGAGGACGCGCTGACCCTGGTTGCCAAGCCCAAGCCCACCGGCTCGACGACCGCCGGCGCGCATACGATCCATGCCACCGATCAAGCCTATGACTGCGGCTGGTGCCACTACGACAGCGTCGGCACGGGCATCACGCATATGGCTGGCTCGGTGACGCTGGGCTTCTCGCTGTTTGCGGGCGCCCACGTCGGCGGTGAGTACAAGGGCCAGTCAGCGGTGACGTACGACAGCACCGAGCCGGGCACGACGGTATCGAGCTCAGGCGAGAAGGCTTGCTCGCGCGTCTATTGCCACGGTCAGCTGTCGGACGGGACCATCTGGGGCGGCGGCGACGACGTGACGCCGACTTGGGACGGCACGGTGACGTGCAGCTCGTGCCACGACGATGCCGGAGCGAGCACAGCGCTGTCGGGCCGGCACGGCAAGCACACCGACGCGGCGACCTACGACTTCGACTGCGACCGCTGCCACTACGACACGGCTACCGGTAAGGCCACCATCAAGGACAAGGCGCTGCACGCCAACAACGTCAAAGACGTGGTGTTCCCCAAAGGCGGCACGTTCAGCAGTGGCGATGGCTCATGCTCGAGCTTCTACTGCCACTCGGACGCGCGCGGCGGCCCGCCCAACACGGCCGTCAAGTGGACCGACTCGGGACCGGCGACCTGTTACTTCTGCCACAACGGCAAAACGGGCGAACCGCTGGAGATGGAGTCCAACGGTCACAAGACGCTGGTGGGCAGCAGCTGGGTGCGGCAGTTCCCTTGCACCTATTGTCACGACGACGTCGTCGACGCCGGCGGGCTGATCATCGACTACGGCAAGCACGTCAACGGCACGGTCGATGTCGCCATCGCTTCGAAGTGGGACATCGTGGGCAATCCTCCGCCGAGCTACGACCCGGCCACCAAGGTTTGCTCCGATGTCTACTGCCACTCTGACGGCACCACCGTCAATCCCGAGGTGCGGGACTTTGCTTGGACAGACGGCGCGACCAGCTGCGACAGCTGCCACGGTCACCAGCCAGGAACGTGCACAGATTGTCACAGCGACGGCCCCACCGGGTGGCCCGCAGGCGAGGAGTGGCGCTCTGCGCTACCGATGTACCCGAACACGGGACCGGGAACGGTTCGGGCCAACTCGCACGTGCGGCATGCGCAGACCGACTTCTCCTGCGACAACTGCCACGCGGCTACGGTCATCGCCGGCGACTGCAAGAGCTGTCACGTCAACGGGATCCCGCCAGGGAGCATGCACGATACGGCCCACATCGATCCCGTCTACCACGTCAACAAGGTCAAAGACGTGGTCTTCAAAGACGGCGGGACCTACGACCCGCTCAACAAGACTTGTGCGAACACCGCCTGCCACACCGGCAGTACGCCGCAGTGGGGCGATACGGTCAACAGCGCTGTCTTGTGCTTCCAGTGCCACGGCACGGTGGGACCCGACGTCGACGACTTCGACGCCTTCAACGGCTCGCGCGCGCTCATCAACATGGCCGAGTGGGAAGACACGGGCCATGGCCGCCCAGCAGCGTCGGGCGCCTACGAATCGGGGCATCCAGCTGCCAGTTTCAGTGGCAACCCCTGTCGCTACTGCCACGATCAAGCGGTGCTCCACAACGAGGCCGACAACCCCTTCCGGCTGAAGCTGCATGATCATTTCGACAAGCGTTTCGAGGTCGAGTGCAAGTACTGCCACATGGAGGGAAAAGACTCTGAGTGCCTCGATTGCCACGACGCTGCCACGTCGCTCGCTCCACAATTGCCGACCATTCCCGGACCACCTGACCACACGCCTTATGTTGGCGGCGGTACTTCTTGTCTGTCCGCTGGGTGCCACGATACGGATGCCAAACGTCACGATACCGCTGCAGGTACCTGGACGGCGGCGCAGAACATTGCCACCAAGAGCCAGTACTTGATGATGGGCGTGTGTCTGGTGTGCCACGACGAGGACAGTCACAACCGCTGTCAGCAGTGCCATACCGGGCCGAAGTACACGACCGGCTACGACCCCGGCGACGGTCTCGTCACGGCGGCCTCAGCCAAGAACACCTCGACCCACTTTGGCTACAAGCATTACGTGCAGTACAAGGGCACTGGAGCGTGGCGAGGCGGCAAGTTCTGTTGGGATTGCCACGATCCGCATGGCGACGACAACATCTTCATGGTGCAGTCGCAAATCGCTACGGAGACTGACGGGACGTTCGGGGTCCCGCTCTCGAAGGCGAAAGTGACCTTCGACCGCAAGCAAATCGGCACCGACTACGCCAAGTCCTCCGCGCCCTACGATGGGATCTGCAACGTGTGCCACACCGATACGGGGCAGCACTACCGCTTCGACTACGGCGATGGGCACAATGCTGGCCGGCTCTGCGTCGACTGCCATCAGCATTCGGCTAGCGACAGTCACGCTTCAGGCATGACCTGCGACAGCTGTCATGCTGACAAGCCGACGCCGCGCATGGACGCCTTCGGTTTGCCTCGCGACTGCACCAAGTGCCATGACGGTGTGATCGGCGACCGCATGGATATTCTCGGTCAGCTGCGCGCCAACTCGCACCACATCCAAGGCGTCACGGTTACCAACAAGCATTGCTACGCTTGCCATTGGGAAGCCACGGAGATGGGCCTCATCGATTTGAGCTACCACGCTGGCTACAACTACAAGACCCACCAGTCGGCCAAGGACTCGATAGTCGACTTGGTCAAGTGGGGGCCTGGCGTGCGGCCGACGACCTACCAGCTCGGCACGACGGCTATTTTGTTTACGGCGAGTGACGTCGGCACGGCGCAGGAGCGCGCTGCGGTAACGAACGTCACTGATCATTGCCTCGGTTGTCACAGCGATCAAAACAACGACACCGTTACCTTCGGTATGGTCGATCCCCAGTTCGACGACTGTAAGACGCCGCGACAATATGCTTGGGACGGCACCAGCATCGCGGCGCGTTATTCGCAGATGGGTACGGCCACCTGGGGCAAGTACCCGGGGGTGTCGGCAGCCGCCAAGAAGAACGTCGTCAAGGCCTACTCGGCGCACGGAAATGCACCGGCGAATGCCGGTGGATGGTCGGTGACGACCGGCGAGGACGAATCGCTACCCGACACGCGCGCGGGAACCGAGCCCATCCAATGTTTCGATTGCCACGGCTCACATGGCTCCAAGACCGGCGGCGTCACCTCGAGCTACAAGACCTTCAACGGAACGTACAACGGCGGGAACCTCAAAGAGACGCAGGCCGGCAAGGGCGGCTATCAGATGAGCTATAAGCCGGTCGCCAACACATCTGGCGTCAACCCCTACAGCACGGGGGCGGCGCTCTGTTTCGACTGCCACGAGACCGCTACGGCAGGCGCCAAGCCTTGGGGCTACCAGTCGAGCTTCGGGGCGAGCGAGCCCATCCGGGGCTACCGCGACGGCTCCCGCTTCGGGACGGGAACGCGTGGGGTGACTGATCGCTTTGCCTATCGAGCTTCGCGCGAGGTGATTGGTGGGCACCTCAAGCCCAGCGTACCCGTGGTTGGTACCCCAACGGAGTCAATCAGCGGGCTGTGCACGCCTTGTCACGACCCGCACGGTGTCACACCCACGCTTGGCAGTAATCAGCCCTACGCGCTGCCGTTGCTCAAGGGCACTTGGCTGACCTCGCCGTACAAGGAGGACCGCCCCATCGCGAAGGTGCACAACAGCAGGTTCAGCCACCCGAGTCCGCCTACGCCCAACATCTACATCGACCAGAACACTTTCGGTGGCTCCGGTACAATCACCGAGACTGAAGCGCAGTTCGCCGGACTCTGCCTACGTTGTCATCCGAAGGCCGATTTGACCGACGGCACCATCAAGAACCAGCCGTGGAGGAGCATCGATCGCATTCACGAGGCGGTGAAGGGCTGGGGCGCGAACACCAAGCACAGTTATCCGTGCTCAAAGTGCCATCAGCCCCACAACTCAGGTCTTCCGCGGCTGCTGCGCACCAACGGGCTCGACTACAATCATCGAGGCCGGGTGGCATCGGGCGGCGTGGTGGGGCTCGGCAGCAAGGGCAGCTTCCCGCGGGGCAACGGCTACCGTATGCAGAATTGCCACCCCACGCCCGAAGGCTGGCCGAACAACTACTGGAACGCAGTCTCCGCGTGGTAGCGGTCGAGCTCAGGGGGTGACGGCTCTCGGGCCAGTACCTGGCACCGGACTGGTTCGAAACGGCTCGATCAGCACGCGGCCGAGCGCTGGGTCGTCTTCATGATCGAAGATCCCCTTGCTGATCTTTTCGCGTGCGGAGCTGCCCCACCAGTTATCTGACACCTCGATGTCGTATGCGAAGCGTTCCCCAAGCCGGTAGTTGTGCCGGCGGTTCGAGCTGATGTTGTTGAGCCGCACGAGAGGCTGGGTGCGCTGCTGCTTGCCGATGGCGTAGCGCTTTGCAGAAAAGCCGATCGTGTTCTGCCCCGAGGGAACCAAGAAGATGCCGACGTCGTTGTTTGCGATTTCGTTGCCGACGATGGTGATCGGATCCTCGATCCGATGCTGCCGGATGCCGCGTTGGTTGTCGCGGATTTCGTTGTGTTCGATAGCGATCTCAGCACGGCCGAAACGAATGCCTTCGACGTTGTTGTGGAAGACAGAGTCACGAATCGTGGCCTTGGAGAAGTGGGCTTGCATCCCGGTGAAAGCGTGCTCGAAGATCGCGTGCTGGACGTGGCTCTCTTCGCGTGTGGTGAAAAGCAGCACGTACGACCAGTCTTTGGCTCGGGGCTGAGTGGCCGCCGATGAGAAGCGAACCGGTGCGCCGGGCTTACCCCGAACGAGGAGCCTGCCGAGCACCCGAAGCTCCCCGTCACCGACGCCATCACCGTTTTCGTCGACCCGCTCGAAGCGAACCTGCGTACCCGCAAGCACCGTGAGTGTGGCGCCTCGAGCGACGAGCAGCTGTCCCCGAATCGTGACTCGTCCTCGCCAGGTCGTGTCTGAGCTGATGACTTCGCCAACCAGTCGCTGCTCGTCTGCCAAAGGCTCAGGCTGGGCTCTGGGCGCCGCGGTGGCGCCGTCCATCACGCGACTGACTACGATGGGCGCTTGGACGGTGGCTCCAGCCCTCACCGACACCGTATGCCCCACGTTACCTTCGAACAGACCAAACAGCTCTGACGGCACGGGTGCGCCGCCAGCTTGCCCGCGCGCCACGAGGATGTAGTCGCCGGGCGTTGCCACCTTCAGCAGAAACGAGCCATCACTTGCGGTCTTGCCGAGCAGGGTCGGCTTGTCGCGCAGCATGTGCATTTGAAACAAATGGGGCTTGGTGGCTTCGTAGCCCATCACAAACAAACCAGCCGCCGGCCTACCTGAAGGATCGACGATCCTCCCCTGGATTTCGGCTTGGCCGTCCGGCTCCTTCAAGAGCTCACGCAGCCTCGCTGCTGTGGCTCGGGTCCGCTTCACAGCCGGAAGAGCGGCCTCGTCCACGAAGGCTTTCACGTCTTGCTTGGGGTAGCAGGGAAGCTCGATCGCGACCCGCGTCGAGGGCTCGAGCTCGACCGGGTTCGACGGGTAGTAGCAATAGAGGTCGCCCTTCTTCAGCGGTTTGATCCGCCGTCCGCCGCCTCTCTTTCTGGCTATCACCAGGTACTTGCCGTCCTGGACGGACAGCTTGAAGGAGCCGTCGCTGCCGGTGCGTCCGCTCGACAGCCCCATGCCTTTGAAGGGCCCCTCGCGCACGGAGTACAACGAAACCTGAGCGCCCACGACCGGCTTGCCCTTGTAGGTCACGATGCCTGCCACATGCGGCGTCGTGGACGCGACCGCTTGCTCAGTGCGCTTTGGCACCACCATCAATGGAAGCCATAGGTCGGCCCCTTTGACGCGAATTGGATTGGCACCATGATAGCCGACGAGATGCTCCCCGCCGGCGGCGGCGCGCGCCAGCAAGTAGTACTTGCCGGGCGGCAGCTCGAGCTGGAAGAAGCCAGGGTTGATGGTCGGCTTGGAGACGATTGGGTGACGTCCGGCGATCAGATCGGCGAAGGTCGCGTAAGCGTGGACCTCGCCGCCCGGGACGGGCCCGCTGGTCGACACGACGACTCCTTCTACATGCGTCAGCGATGAGGTCCTCGGGGGCGAAGAAACGGCCCTCTGCAAGGAAGCTCGCGGAGCGAGCAAGAGCGCCATCAACAGCAGTGCGGCGCTGCTTGTGAAGCGACGGAGGCGCTGGCGGCCGGTGACGAGGAACGACATGGCTCAGCTCGCTGGTGCTAGCCGGATCCATGGGCTAGTCCTCAAGGTTTACCATGGAGCCAGGGCGCGGACGGGCGCCCAATTTGCGCAGGGCAACATCATTTTGGTCGGTTCACGGGGATTGCAGCAACTATCTTGCCCGCGCCGCACAAACGACGCACGCTGGGCGGGGGAGACAGGAAATGACCCAAGGCGACGGCAATCCAGAGGGTCCCTCTGGACCAGATTCTTCACACACTGAGCAGGGCACGCAGCTGATGCCACAGATGGACCAGCTGCAGCTCATGCAGCAACAGGGTCAACAAGGCCCTGCGCAAGCCCCGACACCGGGCCCAGCAGCGGCGCCAGGCCCAGCAGCGGCGCCAGGCCCAGCAGCGGCGCCAGGCCCAGGAGCGCCCCCAGGCCAGCCACCTATGGGTCAGCCGCCGGGCCAGCCACCTATGGGTCAGCCGCCGGGCCAGCCACCTATGGGTCAGCCGCCGGGCCAGCCACCCATGGGTCAGCCGCCTATGGGTCAGCCGCCGGGCCAACCACCGATGGGTCAGCAACCGATGGGGATGGTTGGTGGAGGTGGAGGTGGTGGTGGCAGCAAGGTGTTTGGCTGCATGGGTGGCTGTGGTGCGGCGCTCGTTCTGGTGTGCGGCCTGATCATGATGTTCTGCGCCTACCACGTGTTCTTGGATCCACGTGGCGCGATCAGCAAGAGTGAGGCGATGCCGGGCATGCTTGGTGGCCTTCTGGGCATGGTGGTCTTCGCCGCCGTTGCTGGAGCGGGCTTCTTCATGAAGCAGAAGAAGAGCTGAGTCAGTACTTCTGATAGGGCGGCATGTTGGTGCGCCGGGCCATGTCTCGTACTGGCTTGAACGCTGCGTCCTTGACGACCTCGAAGCCGTCGATCTCTGCGCGCGCGAGCACCTTCACGGTTTCACCATCCACTTTGGCGGTCGACTCGTGATTGACTCCGACGAGCGCGCTCTGGAATCGCTTGGCGAGCGCGTCATCGACCTTCTGGGTGCTTGCGAAATTGCAATAGAGGATGGGCTCACCAGTAGCGAGGACCTGGAAGTCGTCCCGCTGGATCTTGCCGCTCGCCACCATCCTGTTCAGATCACGTAGCGGCACGGCGCCGGCGTCGTACTTCTCGAAGAGCACGCCATAGACGACCTTCTCGTGTTTGAACGAGCCAGACGGGATGGAATAGAAAGCCAGATCGTCGTCAGGATCGACCCCGGCCTTCTGCAAGAGGTCCATTTGGGTCATGTAGGAGATGGGGCCCAAGGAAGGACCGAACACCATCTTCTTTCCGGCCAGATCCGTCAGGGTCTTGAAACCCCGCTTCTTGAGCGCCACGACTGCGCCTGCCGCGCGGAGCTTGCCAGGCTCGGATCGCTCGGCGGCCACGATCTCTACGCCGTGGAAGCGGTGCATGTTGATGTACAGCAGCGAGTTGGTGTGGGTGAAGTGCAGCTCGTCGACGTGTTTGAGGTAGTCGACGGTGTCGATTGCCACCGCCTCGAGCTTCACGCCGAGCTTTTGACTCAAGTACGCAGTGAGTGGGCGAAAGCGACGTAGCGTGTCCTGCTCACTGTTGCAGATCATGTAGCCGACGCGGTAGGTCGGCCCTTTGAGGGTGCTCACCGCGGTATGTGGGGTGCTCTTGTCGGGGCTTGGGCGGTCGCAGCTGAGAAGCATGACAGCGAACGCGACGGCCAGGACGGCCACGAGACGTGTCCTGGTATCATTCTGCCTGTCGAGCGCGAGCGTCGTCATCATCAACTCGTTCTTTGCAGGTTCGTCTGGCTCAGCGGTCTGGGAGGAAGGGTAGGTCAAACACCCGCCGCTACGATTAGCAGCCCGGCGGCGAGTATTGCAAAACCTGCCGCGGCGTGCTCGTAGCCTTCCAGCCAACGAAGCCGCACGCGACGCGCACCAGCGTGCAACAGGGTGGTCATGACCAACATGGTGACAATCGTGACCACCCCAAAGACCCCGGCCACCCAAACGGCCCCGAGCATGCTCGCCTTGGCGGCGGGGTACATCAGTAGGGGGATCAAGGGCTCACAGGGGCCGAGCACGAACACGAGGAACAGTGGCCAGAACACGCCGGGCTTGCGAGGCGGCGCGTGCACATGGCCGTGATCGCCGTGATGGTCGTGGTCATGGGCGTGCTCCTCACCGTCGGCGTGCGCGTGGTGGTGGGAGTGGCGCTTGTTGCGTTTCGCCGCGCGTAGGCCCCACACCATGTAGGCGAGACCAAACGCGATCATGAGAAGCGAGGCGATGTCCCCGCGCGCCGTCTCGATGGCTTGCAGCCCCTCCACGGCGCGGCCGAGCGCGAGACCGACGAGACCGAGCAAGATTGAGGAGGCGACGTGACCGATTCCGCAGACGACCACGATGGTTGCCATCTTCGGGTACGTCCACCCGCGGGCGCGGGCCAGTGCAACGAAAGGCAAGTAGTGATCGACGCCCAGCACGGTGTGGACCAGCGCGATCACCGCCGCGGTGCCAGTAATCACTTGAATCGAGGCGTCCACAGCTCTTGCTACTAGAATAGTCCCCGCGTTTACTCAAGAGCGCCCGCACTGTCCTGAGCTTGGATCACTTGCCATGACGAGTGCAAGACTTGCC
>CAZRGL010000020.1:18146-40414 GCA_964599485.1 uncultured Polyangiaceae bacterium | reverse complement strand
AAGACCAAGACCAAGACCAAGACCAAGACCAAGACCAAGACCAAGACCAAGACAACCCCACCGACTACGACCACGGCCGCGCCGAAGACCACTTCGGCCCCAGTCACCACCACGACCCCACCGACGCCGACCGTCAAGCTGCCAACCCTCAAGCCCCCCAAGGCGGGCTCGGCGGACGCGGTCGCCGCGAAGGTCGACAAAGTCTACCTGCCGATTGTTCGTTTCAAGGCAGACTTCAAGCAGAAGTACAAAACCAGAATCGCCGGCACGACGAAGAAGAGCTTCGGCACGGTGTTGGTGCAGCGGCCTGGAAAGATCTCCTTCACCTATCGCGAGCCCAACAAGAACCGCGTGGTCTCGGACGGCACCACCCTCAAGGTGTACGAGCACGAAAACAACCAGATGTTCATCAAGTCCGTCGCCAACACCGAGTACCCCGGTGCGCTCGCTTTCATCATGGGCAAAGGGCTACGCACCTCGTTCACTTTCACCTTCCACAAGAAGACCAAGTGGGAAGGCGGACCGGTCATCATGGGGAAGCCGCGCGTACCAAACCCTGGCTACAAGAAGGTGCTGTTCTATATCGACGAGGCACTGCTGAACAAGGGTGATGCGGGCTGCGTGCGCCGCGTGCTCGTGGTCGATGCCCAGAGCAACCAGAACCGTTTCGACTTCATTCGGGTCGAGCAGCCGACGAGCATTCCCGCTTCGACCTTCACGTTCACCGCGCCCAAAGGCACCAACATCCTCAAGTAGATCTCAGTCCACCAGTTGCTCACGTTTGGTGACGAGCCATGCGCTCAGCATGAAGTCGTGATTGCTGGACCAGGCCTCGATGCATGATGCGCGGCTGGCCTTCAACCACGCCGTGGTCGGGGCTCTGCTGCTGCCCACCGCCAGCGGTCCACCATAGGCGCGGTATTGCTCGGGCTGTGTACCGGCCAGGCGTGCAAATAGGAATACTCTTTGGACTTCGCCAAACATGCACTTGGCGATGTCGGCGTCGCTCAGGACTTTGGTGGTTCCGTTGTCGAAGCCCTCGGCCGCGATCTTGATGCCATCGCGAAAACAATAGGCCTCGAATACGCCGTCGCGAGGCCGGATGTCCTCCATCACGATGCCGGCCACGGGAAACTGCGCACCCGAATGCATGATGATTCGATCCATGAGCAAGTCCACGCAGCGCCGAGTGAGCCGCTTGGCGACCGCTCGACAGCTCGCGGCCACCCAGCGCGCTAGCCGCCGCGCGGAGGGATTGAGCATCAGCACCTCTGCCTGCTTGCCGTCACCGGCGCGATATCGACAGCGCTTCACGTCGAGCCCCTCATAGCCGGGGTGGCGAGCCGATTCGCAGTGCTGGGCCATGTAGCGGGAAGCCACCGCACGTTTGGCCTTGCGCCTGAGGTGTCGGCGAATCGATCGCAACAGCGGACGAGCGGAAGTGGGCGGCGCGCTCGTAGAGGAGGGCGACGCCGACGCGCCAGCGCGTAGGCCGGATGAAGTGCTTGCCGATTGCGCTGGTGGTTTCCCTGCCGAGCTGGTCATCGGGCGGGCCGAGCGGCGGTCCATCGGCTGCGCAGAGCCAGCCGGCTGTGCCGTGTCACAACCGGCCAAGCCCCAGCACACGATTCCCATGAGGAAGAGGTGCTGGGAATTCATGGGCCCGCAGTAGCTATTTTTTGCCGCACGCTGCTAGAAGCTAGTGCAGTCATGGGCAGAGATGGACCGTCTAGCGCGTTGCGCCAGGATTTGTGGCCTGACTGGCGGCCCGATTGGCTCGTGCATCTCGACGAAGCCATCATCGTGGTGGACAAGCCTGCCGGCGTCCCTTCGCTGCCCGACGAGGCGTCCGATCGCCACGATGTTCGCAAACGGCTCGCTGCCTGGCGGCCGGAGTTGAACGGCGCCCGGCTGGTCCACCCCCTCGATCGCGAAGCCTCGGGGCTCATGGTGCTGGCGCGCAACAAGAACGCCAGCCGGGCGCTGAGCGCCCAACTGCAAAGTGGGGTGCGGCGGCGCTATTGTGTTGGCGTCGAAGCCAGGCCGCGGAAAGGCCTCCTCGACGCCCTACAACCCTGGCAAGAACCCATCGAAGACAAGAGCCCAACCAGCCCGCGGCGGCTGGTCGAAATCACCAGCAGGGCGAGGACTCAGCCGCTACGGCGCACGCTCGCCCGAGCAGGCGCACCGATTGCTGGGGACACAGACAACGCGGGTCCCGCGGCTCAGCGCTTGTTGCTGCACGTCGCCGAGCTTCAGCTTTCCCACCCGATTGACGGCTCGCCCGTCCTTTTCCGCGCACCGCAACCAGCGGCCTTCGCGCGTTGGCTGCAAGCTGATAGCGCCCTGCCATGCGACTCGGACGAGCTCGGGCGGCGGCTTCGTGCGGCGATCGACAAGCGCTACGACATTGCAGCTTGCCCTGAGACTGACGCGTTGCGACTGGCCAACTGCGCCGGCGACCAAATCCCCGGAGTCGAGCTCGACGGCTACGGCGACTGGGCCGTGCTGTCTTTGCGAAGTGCTGAGGCGCTAGCTGCTCGTGAGCGCCTCCTCGACGCGGTCGCCGCCCTGGGCTTCGAGGGGGTGTATCTCAAGCTGCGCCAGCGAGGGCAGCTTCCGCCCGACGAACAGGGCGCCCCGCCCAATGCACAGCGCGGACGCGATGCGCCGACACCGCTACATGTACGTGAGCGGGGCAAGACCTTCCTCGTCCGCCTTGGTGAAGGGATGTCGACGGGCATCTTCTTAGATCAGCGCACCGCCCGCAGCTTGGTAGCCGAAAAGAGCGAGGGCAAACGCGTGCTCAATCTCTTCGCCTACCACGGCGCATTCACCGTGGCTGCGGCGACCGGGGGTGCTCGGCAAACCACCTCGGTCGACAGCTCGGCCACCGCTCTCGAGCGTGCGCAGACCAATCTGGAGCACCAAGGATTCGAGGCGGTCATTGCCAAGCCTGCCGCCGAGCGCGCCGGGGCCAGGCCCGCCCATCTCTTGGTCAAGGCCGACGCCGCCACCTGGCTGCGCCGCTGCGCAGGCGACGAGGCGCGGCGTTTCGATCTGGTCATTCTCGATCCGCCAAGCTTCTCGACCACAAAACGCTCTCGATTCCGCGCCGCCAAAGACTACCGGCAGCTCGCTGCTTTGGCGCTGCGTTGTTTGGCCAAGAGCGGCAGCCTGCTTGCGTGCACCAACCACCGCGGTATCGTGCGCGACAAGCTCCGACGCCAGCTGAAGGCTGCTGCCAGCGACGCCGGTCGCGAAGTACGACGCCTGACCGAGCTACCCGATCCCATCGATTTCCCGCCGCCACCCGGCAAGCCCTGCCATCTCAAGAGCTTCTGGGTCGAGGTCGCCTGAGAAAAAGAAGAATGAAGAAACTCAAGAAGCTGCTGTTCTCGACCGAGAGTTATCAATACCTCGTCGATGATTTCATGGCCATCGGCGACTTCGAACGCGCCAAAGTCGAGGTCAAACGCTTCCCAGACGGAGAGATCTACCGGCGCCTCGAAGACGACCCTTGGGGCCGCAACGTGGTACTGCTCGGCGGCACGCCCCAGGACGCCGATTGGCTCGAGGTCTACGATCTCGGCTGCGCCATCAGCCGCGCTGGCGCGCGCTCGCTGTCGATCCTGATGCCCTACTTTGGCTACTCCACCATGGAGCGCGCAGTGCGTCCTGGCGAGGTGGTCACTGCTAAGACCCGCGCGCGTCTCATCTCGGCCATCCCTCCTTGCGAGCGTGGCACGCGGATTTTCTTGTTCGATCTGCACACCGACGGAATCGAGTTCTACTTCGGTGACGCACACACCACCCATCACCTCTATGGCCAGACGCTGATCACCCGAACCATCGAACAGGTCGCTGCCGGCCAAGAGTATGTGCTCGGCGCCACCGACGCCGGTCGTGCCAAATGGGTGGAGACCTTGGCGCGCTCGCTCCACTGCGCGCCAGCATTCGTCTACAAACGCCGCGACAGCACCAGCGGCAAGCTCGCCATCACGGGCGTCAACGCCGACGTCAGCGGCAAGCTGGTCATCATCTACGACGACATGATCCGCACCGGCTCGTCACTGCTGCAAGCGGCCAAGGCTTATCGCGACGCGGGCGCCAAAGCCGTACACGCGGTTGCGACTCATCTCGTACTGCCAGAGGGCGCCATGGACCGAATGAACGGCTCCGGATTGATTGAATCGATCAACGGAACAAATTCCCATCCCGGCAGCGCCCAGATCGTCGCCGCGGGTGGCGCGGTCGCGTCAATCGCCAAGCTGTTCGCCAAGGCCGTCAAACGATCCTAGATTCTAACAATGTTGTTTGCTCGAGCTGCCTCGGTCCTGTTGTTGGTAATCTGTGCCTGCGTGCCTGCACCCAAGAAGGCCTACACGCCCGCCGAAGTCGACAGCATCACCACCCTGACGGAGCTGATGCGCGTGCAGGCGCACCGCGCCGATCCACTCTTCGCTCTTCGCGACCGAACCAGCTTTTCGGACACACAGCTCGATCGCTTGACACAGCTCGCTGAAATCATCGAAGCGACCGCAGAAAAGAGTGCCTCCTTCGCGGGCGACTTCGACAGCGGCTTCGCCAAGCTTTCAAACCAGCTCGGCAGGCATGCAACTGCCCTCGGCAAAGCGGCTAGCGCCAGGGACGTCACCGCCGCAGCAGCAGCGCTGACGAGCATGCACGACACCTGCAAAGCGTGCCATAGTTCCTACCGTTAACCGAAGACATCGCTGACCGTCGCCGCGAGCGCCTCTTTGGCGCCGCCTCGACATACCTGGCCGTGGCCACCTGCGGCATAGTCGAAATCCAGCTCGAGCAAGCGCCGAAAATCGGGCTCGAGCGAGCCGCCTTCTTTGGTCATCATCTTGCGCCACGGCGGGCCGATGTTCATCGGGCGCATGAAGCCCATCAGGCTCATCACTCCTTTGGCCAAGAAAGAGCATTGGGTCTTGGCGACATGGTGCTGAACAGCGTCGCACGTGACGAGCAGCCCCGGACCACGCCCGAGGTACAAAGCGCACTCTGGTTTCTTGGCTTCTCGAAACACGAGCAGCTTCGAGTCTGGCACCGGCCCCGCCCTGCCATCGGTGATGACCTCGTCGGGCTCACGCGCTGGGTTGTCCATACCCTCCTGGCACCAGAACTTCGCGCCGAGCTTCTCGACGTAATAGCGATCGTCCATGGCATGGAAGGAGCCGAGGCGAACCGCGTGGCTGACCTTGCCTAGTTTTTCGAGCGCGCTGTCATCCTGCATGCGCACGGGGTTGACGACCGTCAGCTCGCCGTCATGGCGAAGCACGACCATGTTGCGATTGATCACCATCCCGGGGCCCATCTTCACCGTTCCATGAAGGAACCAAGCGTCGTCGAAGATCTCTTCGAGTGGGGCGTGACTGAGTGCTTCCTGAAAGCTCATCGGTGGGTTGTTTCACAATCGCGACGCCGCCGATACAACCCTGATCGCGCCATGATAAACAGCTGCGACTCACTTGTTCGTCCGGCACCGCCGTTTCCACAGGGTAACGGCCATGGCCAACAGCACGCCAGCAAGTAACAGCGGCAAGAAGATCTGGGGTGGGGGCCCGTCGCCGCAGCCGATTGGGGCGGGGTCTTTACAAAGCCCCCGAGAAAACCGGGTAGCGCCAGACCCAGTGCTGGGCGCGTGGGGCCACAATCAGCTTGCAGCCAGAATCGCGGCGACCTGGATAGCTCGCCGAAATGGTGATTATCACTCAGTCTCGAGTCGCTCTGCCTGTCCTGAGCGCGATTGGCACAGCCGCCGCAATGCCCCTGTGTGAACGCGCCACGAAGGCGCCTCCCCGAGTTGTAACCCACCGTTTCGAGAGGACGAACGAAGATGAATAGGACAAGCGTCATTGGATGGACCGCCAGCGTCTCTCTGTTGCTCCTGGCAGCGGGCGCATGCACCACCGACACCGAGCAACCCGCCCCGAGCGCGCCGCCCGAGTCGGGTTGCTTCGATGACAGCGCCTGCGCACCAGACGAAACCTGTGCTTCCGGTGTCTGTGTTCCAGCTCAGCCAGCGCCTTGCGAATGCGGCCTGAACGAAGAGTGCGACAGCAATGGCCAGTGCGTACCCATCACGCCAATTGGCTGTGACCCTCCTTGCGAAGCGGGCAACTACTGCAACGCCAGCTTGCAGTGTATTCCCGACGGCAGCTGCGGCAGCGCAGCCGATTGTCCGTCTGGGCAGATCTGCGATCCGCAAACACAGCAATGCCAACCCGTGGACAGCTGCGGCAGCGGTGAGCTCGGCTTGACGGTCAACACTCCCAACCTGATGTTCATGGTCGACCGCACGAAGGTCATGGACGAGGTGCTGCCGAGCGGCGATCCAGAAAACAAGGATGCACCGAAGAGCCGTTTTGCGGCAACCGCGGACGCCGTCGTCAATTTGGTCGACCAGAACGGCCCCGCAATCAGCGGCGGTCTTGGACTGTTTCCCGGCTGCGCGCAGCAGTGGGGGAACTTCTGCGAGATTGGTCAAGTCGTCCAACCAATCGGCAGCTCAGCAGCTCAGCTGAGCTCGGGCTTCGAGGTCCCGTTCCTCTGCGGAGGCATCGGCATCACGATGGGCAATACGCTCGCCACCTTGATCGGAGATGCCAGCCTTCAACAAGAAGGCCGCGACAATGCAGTGGTTCTGATCACCACCCCCGCCGCCGTAAGCGGGGTTTGCCAAGGCTCCAACGCACAACAGACCGCCAAGCAACTCCTCGCACAATCGACTCCAGTCAAGACCCACGTGGTGGTCATCGGCAAAACCACCGCGTCGTCGGGAGCAACAGGATATTTCAAGTGGATCGCCAAGTCGGGCGGCACCGGTACCTTCCACGAGGTCACGACCGTCGTCGAGCTCAACACCGCGCTGGCTGACATCGCGGCAGAGTCCGGCACCTGTGACTTCACGCTGCAGTCGAAACCGAAGGACACCATGCAGGTCTTCTTCGACAACGATCCTACGCCGATCGCCAACGACGGCCTCAACGGCTGGACCTACGACGACGGCAGCAACACCATCAGCTTCCACGGCACAGTGTGCGAACAGATTCAAGCGGGCAACGTCGACATCGACGTGGTCGACGACGGCTGCACCGAACCAAATTCTTCAGACTGATAGCGAAACGAAACGGGACACCAGTCGAGCCTCGGCTCGACACCACTCGGGGGCTCCGGGGGGCAGCATCGAGCTGTCCCCCGGTTTTTTTCGTGCGCCGCGCCGGCCCGCCGGCTCCAAGCTGAAGGGCGTCGCCTGCCTGCTTTCGGCGTGTTCGACTGATGCCGTGATTCGGGCTAAGCGAGGCGACGGGAGCCGATTGCGAGCCCAACGAAGGCAGCAACGAGCAGCCATATCTGACCCGAGCCGCCCGTGTGGCCTACCAGCTCGCAACCGCAGCCGGAATCAATCGTGATGGGACTGGGAGGTGGTTCGGGAACGGCGCAGACATCGAGCGTCTGACATTTCCCTTTGCTGCAGGTGCCACCGCTACCGCAGGCCGCAGCGACCGCGTCGTGGACGGTGGTGGCCGCGTCCGGTAGGTGGTTGCCGCACGGGCCCTGGAACTGAAAAACACACAGGCTCCGCTCGACACAGGACGCGCCCTCGTCACACTCCGAGTCTTGGCTGCAGGTGTCGGCGATGCAATGTGGGCCACAGTGGCCCGAGGTGGGGTAAGTGCCAGCGGGGCAATTCTCTGGTGGCGGCTCGACTGCGTCGGCCCGGGCGGTCGCGGATCCGAACAGCATGACCAATGACAACATTGCAGCCAGGACGCTGCCGATGCGCGGGATGAAGCTCTCGATGTTTGGCGCTGCCGCTTTCACGCGATCCTCGTGAGGTTGGGAGGTGTACCCGGATGGTACGCCCAAACCCATCTAATTTCATGTCGGATGAAGGTCTGCGGCGGGCGGGGACGCCCTGCATGCGACTACGTGGGGGCGCGTTGCTCGAGCCGTTGAGACAACTTGCGCCCCCCGCGGTTGGCCTTGGCGAGCATCAACGGCGTGGCGCCTTCGTGGTCCGGCACGTCGACCCGCGCGCCGGCCTGAAGCAACCACTCTGCGCTATCCAGATCGGGTCGCCAGTGCGCAGCCAACCAGTGTATGGGCGTGCGCCCTCGGGCGTCGCGAGCCTCGATGGGCGCGCCATTGCAGACGAGCTCGCCGACGAGTGAAGCGGCGTGACCGAGCTCGAGCGCCAAATGCAGCGCTGTGCTCCCGCCCGCTCCAGTCACCGCGGTGTCCGCCCCCAAAGCCACCAGCGCGGCGGCGATCCGACCTTTGGCCTTTTGCGTTTGGCGCAGCGCGATGCACAGCGCAGGCTCATCATGGCCGTCGCGGGCATTCACCGAGGCGCCAGCGGACAGGGCGTCGCGCGCCACCTCGACGTCACACCGGTAACATGCTGCCAGTAAGCGTCGGTCCAGCGGAGCGAGCATCGGCGGCAGCTGCTCGATGCCAAGTCGACGGCAAGCGTGCTGCGCGACGGGCTCCGGCAACGCGTGGCGCGGACCGAGGCACTCGAGGTCGCGGCAGCTCTGGACTTCGTCCTCGACGCCGTTGGTTGTCCAGCGCAGTGACGCTCTACAGACCTCGACTGTAATTGGCACGCCGCCTGCTCGCCAAGACCACCCCGAATCGCGATAGCCGTGGCGACGCAACAAGCTCTCGATCTGCTGTGCTGTGAGCATCTCGCCGGCGGCAGTCACTCCAGCATAAAGCGCATCGACCAGCGTCTCCCCCGTGCTTTGGCGTTCATTCGGATTGCCCCCATCAGCCAGGAGACTCTCGACGCGCTGCAGCGCGCCACCGAACCGACCTACAGCGTCGAACAACGCGGTGATCCCGTCGACCTGTACAGTCGACACGACCAGTTGCTCCAATGCCTCGATGTCGTCCAAACCGGACCCGTTCAATCTGCGTCAGCGCTGCCCAACTGAAATGATGCGATTGGCCGCGAATAACCCTGTCAGATACGAATCTTCGAGACCACAGATGTTGTAGTCACCGATTGCGAACAAATTCGGGCTCGGCTGCAGCGGGCGGAACGCACCGAAGTTGAGCTGCACCGCGGTCTTCCAAGCTGCCGCTGCGACGATGTCGTAGTCCTTGTAATAGGCTGACAGATCCGGCTCGGGATCGGGCGTGAAAATGATGTCGACTCCGTTGCGTTGTCGCCACAAGACCCGAACGGGGTGTTCCTCGCGCAAGAAGACCGTTTTGCCAGGCTTGTACTCAGTGCGCCGCGTGCCGCGAACGTGAATTGTACAGTAGGGAATGTCGTGCGGCTCGCCCTGCAACGGGAAGAACGAGGCGGCGTTGCGATTCGGCACCGCCATGACCAATTGCTCGGCGCGCCAGCGGCCCTCGCTGCTCTCTACGATGAAGGGCCCCTCTGGCCCCTCTTGCTCGACCGCCACCACTTTGTCGCGCACGATTCGGTCGCCATAGCCCTCGCTGATTCGCTGTGCTGTTTGGCTCAAATCAGCGGTGTAGACCGCCAGCCAAATCGGAAAGAGATTGGCCAAAAAGTAGAATGCATTGGCCTCAGTCCAAGGTACGAACAGCGTCGAGTAGAACATGGGGCCGCAGTAGATCTCCGTCACTTCCTCCAAACCATGTTGGGCGACGAGCTCGACCGCGGGTTGCTCGACGTAAGCCTGCAGTATGGGGTCGGATTCGAGCAGCGCTTTTTGGCAGGTGTGGGCGGAGCCGGCGCGGAGCCGATTGAGGCGACGCCGAAACGCAATGACCAACTGGTAGAGCCGCCCCAGGGGCCGCGCCCGCTTCAGGTTGACTGGATTGAGCACGGTGATGAAGCGGGACCCGTCGAAGAAGTAGATGTCCTTGAGGTAAACCCGCTCGGCCCTGTCCGCGAACTGCAACAGGTGGCGGTAATCGGAGGTGATGTAGGCCGCGCCGAAGTTGATGCCGTCGTCCGATTGGTACATGCGTCCGCCCAGCCGGTCGCTGATGAGGCAAAACTACTTGCCGGCCCGATGCAGCGCGCGCGCGCAAGCCAACCCCGATACGCCACCACCGATGATGACCGTCTCAACGCTCTTCATCACTACGCTCCCCTTCTGCTTTCTCCCCCTCGACTGAGCCCGCCTTGTCGTCGGCCGAAGACGCCACCTTTACGCAGTTGCGCCCTCCCTCCTTGGCGGCGTACAAGGCCGTATCTGCGCGATCCAAGAGACTGGCCAGATCGTCCTCGTCGTGCCGCAACCCAGCCACGCCCAAGCTGATCGTCACCGCGATCGCTCCGTCGTCGCTGGCGATCGGCTCCTCGGCGATGCTGCTGCGTAGCCGCTCGGCCAGCCCCTCACTGGTGCCAGCTTGGCTGGTATCAGGCACCAAGATGACAAACTCCTCGCCACCATAGCGACCGAGAATATCCATGGTTCGCACGGTCTCGCGGCAGCGCCCGGCAACGACACGAAGCACCTCGTCCCCCACCGCGTGGCCGTACGTATCGTTGACCCGCTTGAAGTGATCGACATCGAGCAAGATGGCCGACAGCGGTCGCTTATAGCGCTTGGCCCGAGCCAGCTCTTGCTCCGCACGCTCGAAGAAATGACGACGATTGAGCAGCTCGGTCAGCTCATCGATACGGGCCAAACGCTGCACCTCACCAAACAAGCGCGCGTTCTCGATGGCGACCCCGACCTGCCCTGCGAAGGTCGCCGCGATATCCGCCTCGGCCGGGGTGTAGGCCCCAATCCGCGTGCTCTCGAGCATGAGCAAACCGACCACCTGATCGTGGCAAATCAACGGAAGCGCAAGGCAAGATGCGAGCGGCTCCTCGCCAACGCAGCGGTCCATCCGACTGTCCCGCTTGGCGTCCGCAACAATCACGGTTTGGCGCTCCGAGACGACCTCGGCAAGGACTGGCTCGCCATCGAGAGCCAGCTGTAGCTCACCGCACGACGCTGCAGTCGCGGTTTCGGCAGCCACCAGCACACGCCGAAAACCTTCTTGCTCGACCAACAGCACCGTAGCGCGGTCGTAGGGCACCACCGAGGTCAGCCCCTCGACCAGATTCTGCAGCACCTCGTGCAGCTTGAGCGAGGAGCTCAGGGCGTGACTCAGATCGCGAAGCCGCTCGGCCAACTGCCGCTTCTGAGCTTCAGCCTCGACGGCGATCTCCACTCGCGCGCTGCGGGCCATCTCCAGTGCAATCGCGATGTGATTGCCGAGGGCTTGCAGAATCTCCACGTCCTCTTCGGTGAACACGCCGCGGGCCAGGCGACTGTCCAGATAGATGACGCCGACCATGCGATCCCTCAGCTGCAAGGGGGCAGCCACGATGCTTCGCAGGTCGTGTCGGACGACACTCTCAGAGCCAATCACCGAACCTTGATCGGAACCGCTCAGCACCATGGGCTCTTGCCGGGTGCGAACCGTCTCGATCACCGTGGAGCTGAAACCTGATAGTTGGGCCAGGTCGCTACCGTGGGCGTCACGGCCCGCCAGCAACTCGAGCTCGCCCTCGTCAGTGCAGCCAAACAGAAACCCTCGTTCGGCACCCAGTATCTTGACCGTTTCGTCGAGCGCGTTTCCTGCTTGCCGGTCGGAATCGAGCACGGTGGCCGCCGCCAAGCTCACCTGCAAGAGCGCATCGAGTTGCCGCCTCAATCTGAGTGAGGTTGCGTCGGAGGTCTGGCGCTTGCTGGCGGTCGCAGTCAGCGAAAGGGTCTGGGTAGACACGCCCCCTACCTCGAGCTCGGCTCGGATCTTTCGCCCACGCCCTACCCAGCCGTGCTCGAGCGCCAAGGCCAACGCAAAACGCGCCTCGCGGGCTGCTGCCGCCTTGCCACCCATCTCACCAAGCAAATGCGCACGCTGGCGTGCAACTTCGAACAACACCCAGGGACTGTCGACTTCGCGCGCGAGTCGCTCGGCTTCGGCGAAACAGCGCCGAGCCTGCTCTCCCCGACCATCGAGCCGGGCCAAAGCCCCATCGAGCAACCAAGCATGCGCCTGCATCGAAGGGATCATGGCGGCTGCACGAAGCTCGAACACCGCGCGGGTCAGCTCGGCCAAACGGCCAGCCCGAGCGTCCTCCTTGGCCGCCATCGCTTGCTCGAGACGGGCGTGCGCTTGAAAGACGAAGAAGCTGCGCATGTGAAAAGACGTCAGCGCGGGGCGCATCCGCAGCTGGCGGTGCTGGGCAATCGTGCTGTCCAGCTCTTCACCCAGCTCGCCTTGCTCCATATGATAAAGCACCGAGTAGCTGAGCATTTCCCCCCACAGATAACGCTCTGTACGGGGCGCCCCCTCCACGAACGCGCGCGTCTGCTCCTGTTGGGCAACTCCCTCGTTCAGGCGGCCCAAAGCCACCAACAAGGGGCCCGCCCAAGGGTTGCCTTGACGCGCGCGCACCCCTCCGCTGGTAAACCACAAGCGGGATAGCTGCTGCTCGACCCATTGCCATGCCTCGCGGTAGTAGCCCCGCAGTACTTGGTTGAAGACCAAGTCACCGCTGCCGTCGACGAAGTGCATCGCATCGAGCCACTCGCCATGACGCTCGAGCGCCCGGGTGAGCACCGTTTCGGCCTCGACAGAGTCGCCGCACAAGTGAAGTACGAAGCCGTGATAGAGGTGGCAGCGCGCGAGCACCAAGCGATCGTCGATCTGCCGCGCCATTTTGTTAGCCGCAGCCGCTGAGGCCAGCGCCAAATACCGCAATCCGACCGCCGCGTAGCCCACACCGTACTGGCTGCGGCTCATCACCAGCTCGGGCGATGGGCCCAAACGAGCGGCGGCGTGCAGCCCGCGAGCAGCCATGTTCGCGAGCAGCAGCGGTCGGTTGGCGAAATAGGCCGTCACCGCAGCTTGCTCGCTGAGGTTGACGTAGATCTTGCACCACTGTCGTCGCTCGCCCTGCGCTTGCGGCGCCCAGCGGCTGGCGAGCACACCGAGCAGCCACAACCACAAGGTGTTGACCAGCAGAACCGGCGACCAACGCGGAATGCGTACACCCAGCTCGGCAAAGCCCGCTAGCGCCTCTCGCCAAGCCGGCTCAGTGTGAAAGTTGGCAATGTGGCTATGGGCCAAACGCTCCCGCAACTGTGCCCGCTGCAGCCTTGGCTCGGTTCCCTCGAGGGTCAGCTCGTAATGGCGAATGGCCTCGGAGAGCTTGCCCGTGCGCGCGCAAACTTCACCCAAGAGCTTGTGGAAGTCTGCAGGCAGCTCGATGTCTGCCGCCGCAGCGCAATCGTGCACTTGAACCAAGAACACATGCGCTTGCTCGTGAGCGTATTCGCTGAGCGCACGACGCCCAGCCTGCGTATTGGCATCGACGACCCGCTGCGGGTCAGCGTCCACCACGCCAAGAGCAAAGTGCCGTGCCACGGCATAGAGGTGATCGGAATCGTCACGGTCCGCTTCGTCGAGCGCTTGGGCGATACGTTGGTGGGTCCCGCGCAGCTCCTCGTCCGACAGCCCTGAAACCAGCCCTTGCTGGACGTCGCTGTGGACGAAGGCAAAGCGATCCGCACGGCGACCTTCGACCACGCGGGCCGCCACAGCGTCATCGAGCGCCTCGTTGACAGCTGTTTCGTCGCCGTCTCGTGCGCCGACGAGCAGCGCGCGCTCGAAGCTTGCCCCCATCAGCGCCGCAGCACGAAGCACCTCTCGAGTCTGCGAGGCGAGCTGATCGATCCTGCGCACCACCAACGTAGCGACATCGGTCGGCAAATCGAGCTGTTGCATGCCCACCTCGTCGATGGCCCACTGACCCCAATCCGGCCTGAGCACGCCAGCGTCCAACATGCTTCGGACATACTCTTTGGCTGCCAGTGGATTGCCTCCGCAGCGCCTGGCAATCCGCTTGGCGCACTCGAGCCCCCCGCCCACATGACCCAGCTGGATAGCGACCAGTTGCGCCATGTCGCGGTCTGACATGGGGGCCAAGGTCAGCCGCGCCGACAAGCCGGCACCCATCTCTGCGGAAAAAGAGTCGGCCTCTTCCGAGCCCTCGCCTCGAGACGACACGTCGGCCGTGCACACGACCAATAGTGGCTCACGCCGCAGCATCGGCGCCATGCGCGAGAGCACGCGACGGCTGCCATCATCCATGGCGTGCACGTCCTCGATCACGAGCAGACCGCCGTCCCAAGCAGCAGCGAGACGCACGAAGAAGTGGGCAAGCGCCTCGTAATATTGATCGGACACCTCGCTGGAAGACGTGGAATGCCGCGTGTCGCCGAGCAGGGCAGCCAACTTGGGAGAGAAGCTCGCGAGCAAGCCCGCTGCATCCCCAGCCGCCTCACGGACGCGCGCTTCGGCTTCGTCACGCTCCTGGGGTGGTAGCCGCGCCATCCGCCGCAGCGCGCCATCGAGCGCCCAACGCAAAGCAGCGAAAGGTAACGGCTCGTCCACTGCGCAGCGACCCACCATACAGAGTGCGCCTTTGCGGCGCAGGTGTCGGACCAGCTCGCGGGACACGCGGCTCTTGCCAACACCAGGCTCACCCTCAATCAACAACATCGTGCCGCGACGCTGCAAAGCCCTCGCGCCATGACGCCGTAAGCGGCGCCGCTCCGAGCCCCGACCCACCAGCGCCGTGTCGAGCAGACCTTCGGGCTGATAGTCCTCAGCGCCGAGCACCACCTGCTGGTCGTCTGCCAGGGCCTTGTCCAGCTCTTCGAGGGCGTCCAGATCGCTGAGCAAACCAGCGCTCGTCTGGTAACGGTCATCGGGATCTTTGGCGAGCAACTTGTTGATGATGGCGACCAAGGCAACGGACAGCGAAGGGCGCAGCTGCTGGATGTCGGGTGGCGCGTCGACAGCATGCAATCGGATCAGCTCACCAGCGTCCGCCGCCTCGAACGGCGGCACGCCGCATGCACATTCGAACAGCACCACACCGAGCGCGTAGAGATCGCTGCGGGCGTCCAAAGGGCGCTTGAGCATGCCCGTTTGCTCGGGGGCTGCGTAGAGCAAGGTGCCGGCAATGTGGTCGCGCTCTCGCTCGGCCGAGGCGCGCACAGCGAAGCCAAAGTCGATCAACCGACCGCCGCCGGACTCATCGAGCATGATGTTGGCCGGCTTGACGTCGCAGTGCACCATGCCAGCGCGGTGCACCTCACCCAGGGCGCTGGCGATCTGATGGGCAATGGCGACGATTAGGTCCTGAGACAACGCGCCCCGCTGCAAGCGCTCGGCGAGCGACTGCCCACTGACAAACTCGAGTACCAGATAGGGCAGTCCTTCGGTCTCACCGAGCGCCACAATCGCAGGCAAGCCTGGATGGCGCAGACAAGCGAGCAGCGCCCCTTCGCGACGGAACCTCAGCGCCGCCGCCTGGGCCTGATCTGCGCTCACCGGTTTCTGGATCTTGACCGCGAAACTGCGGCCCCCGCGACTGGCCCGGTAGACCACACTATGTGCGCCGCGGCCTATCTCCTCTTCGATCTGCAACCCAACGACTGACACAGCGCTGGGTGCGCGGGCGAGGCTATTGGGGTCTGACACAACCATCGGCTGCGGTGCTCATCCAAAGAACGGCACCGATCATCCCACATCCCGGCCGCCAACAGGGTGGGGAAAAAAGGACGGAGCGACAGAGGAGCAGACCGGCGGTTACCGACACGCCAGCGAATCGGCTTTTGTAGCGACCACCAAAGCACCCTCACAGTCGGCAGACTTCTCGAGCTTGCCTTCCTGTCCGGCCGGAATCGTCCCACGAGCCTTGGTGCGCTGCTGACCAGGCCCAGCGCCCGACTTGCACAGGGCAAGCACATCGAGCTCACAGGTTACGGGACTGTCACAGGTGTTGTTGATGGTTGCCGTGCAGAATCCTTTTTCGCACACGGCCTCCGCTTTTGCGCATTCCTTACCTGTATCGATTACTTCCGGCTCCGGTGGCCCGGCCGGCACCTCGTCAATCGGCGGTGGTGGCGGCGGCTTTGGCGGCGGTGGCGGCTTGCTGCAAGCACCTACGAAGCAAGCGGAAATGAGGATAATTACTGATGTCTTCACGCTTCTTTTCATGACCACTCTTTGCCCGATCGCAAGCTGATGTAGCTATGCATCCGTCGGGAAGACAACCCCCCTTTGGATTTGACGCACGAACCCGCTTCGACAGCTCACCCAAACCGCAGACAGAGGGTTCATGGACAAAGGTCCTTGGTGCGCGAGCGTGCAGCTGGTTTCATCTCGGGTCATGGTCGCCCACCACGCCGCTCCGCTGTGCGCCACACTCTTGCTGCTGTCATCGATGAGCTGCGGCCCACCGACCAACAACGGACCCAAACTGCCAACGACCGCCAGCGCTTCGGTGTCGCAGCCCCCAGAGGCTATTCCGCTCGGGCGCTTGCCGGCTGACGTGCGCCCGCTTCATTATCGCCTCGCGCTCACCATCGTGCCCTCGCGAGCACGCTTCGATGGAACAGTGAGCATCGACATCGAGCTGGACAAGCCCCGCAAAGCGGTCTGGATCCATGGCCATGACTTGAAAGCCGAAGAAGCGACCATCACGCCCGCAGGTAAGCCGGCCATCGTGACGCGTTACGAGCAGGTCCACCGCGATGGGGTCGTCAAGTTAACACCTGCAACGCAACTGCCCGCCGGCAAAGCGCGTCTGGACATCACCTTCAACGCCCCGTTCAACGAACGCCTGGTGGGCTTGTACAAAGTGCGCAACGCGGGTCATGACTATGCCTTCACGCAATTCGAACCGGTTTGGACGCGCAACGTGTTTCCGTGTTTCAACGAGCCTGCGTTCAAGACCCGTTGGGATGTCACGCTCACAGTCTCCGAGCAGGACAACGTCATCGCCAACACCCTCGAAACAGGACGGAAGAAGCTCGGCAAGGGAATGCAGCAAGTCAGCTTCGCCACCACCGAGCCACTGCCCAGCTATTTGATCGCCTTCGCGGTAGGGCCGCTCGACATCGTCTCTGCGCCCGACATCCCCGCCAACGCCCAGCGCTCACGGCCACTGCCATTTCGCGGCGTGGCAGCCAGAGGCCGCGGCGCAGAGCTCGCCTACGCGCTGAAGCACACGCCCAGTATCTTGAGCACCCTCGAGCAGTACTTCGGAATTGCGTATCCCTACGACAAGCTCGACATCATTGCTGTGCCCGACAAGAGCGGCGCCATGGAGAACGTCGGCGCCGTGACCTTCCGCGAGTGGTACTTGCTCTTCGACGAGGCCGACGCCCCGATTTCACAGAAGCGCGCGTTCGCCTCGATCATGGCCCACGAGCTGGCCCACATGTGGTTTGGCAATCTGATCACCATGCCCTGGTGGGATGACATCTGGCTAAACGAAGCCTTCGCGACTTGGATGGCTTCGCGCATCGTCCACACCTGGCGACCGGCCTACGAATCGCCACTTCGGCAGCTCGCCAGCGTGCATCGTGCCATGTCGACCGACAGCTTGTTGAGCGCGCGCCAAATCCGCCAGCCTGTCGCCCGCAACAATGACATCCACGCCGCCTTCGATCAGATCACGTATGTCAAAGGCGGCAGCGTCTTGTCGATGTTCGAGCGCTGGATGGGTCCGAACGTCTTTCAGCGCGGACTGCAAGCCTTCATGCGCAAACATCGCCATGGCTCAGCGACCGCCGACGATTTGTTGGCAGCCCTTTCCGAAGCTGCCGGCAAAGATGTGGCCGCACCGTTTCGCACGTTCTTGCAGCAACCTGGCTTGCCCATGATCGAGGTGGCGACTGCGTGTGAGGAGGCAAAAGGCTCGGTGAAGTTGACCCAATCTCGTTTCCTACCGCTGGGCTCGAAAGGTGACCCAAAGAAGCGTTGGCAGATCCCTGTTTGCTTGCGCTACGCGGCCGGCGGCAAGCAGCACGAAAAGTGCACGCTGCTGTCGCAGCCCACCGCCAGTGTTGCGCTCGAAGGCGGTTGCCCCAGCTGGTTGATGCCCAACGCCGAGGCTGCTGGCTACTACCAATGGTCGATGTCCGCAGCCGACACCCAAAGGCTGGTCGACAAGGGGCTGCAGGCGCTCAGCGTGCGAGAGAAAATGAGCCTCGCCCGCAGCCTGCGCGCCGCCTACGAACGGGGCAGCCTCGACGCCGCCACGGCCCTGAGCGCCGCGCTACCCTTGGCCCGCGATCCACACCATCGGGTGGCCACCGCACCGATGAGCTTCCTCAACGAGGCCCATCGCTGGTTGGAGCGTGACCCTCTGCAGAAGAAGGTCGAAGCAGCGGCGCGTAAGCTCTATGGCCCGCTGTTCGCCAAGCTCGGCTGGGAGCCGCGTCGCGGCGCGCCCGCCGCACGCGCCCTCCTCCGTCGAACCGTGATCAGCTTTCTGGCTTCGACGGGTAA
This sequence comes from uncultured Polyangiaceae bacterium, assembly GCA_964599485.1. Classification (GTDB taxonomy): domain Bacteria; phylum Myxococcota_A; class Polyangia; order Polyangiales; family Polyangiaceae; genus JAPYTK01. The sequence continues at coordinate 22,090 of CAZRGL010000020.1, read as the reverse complement.
GGACCCGAAGATCCGCGCGGAAGCCCTACGGCGAGGCAAGCTCTTCTTGGGGATCGGCACGGACGGCGCAATACACCGAGAGGTCATCGACACCAATCTGACCAGCGCCATGATGTGGACCACCGGCGAAGAGGCCGACAAGACCGTGTTCGACGCCCTGCTCACCCACCTGGGTAAAACCCGCGACGAAGCCGTTCGTGGCCCGCTGATTACGGCGCTCGGTGCGGTGCGCGATCCGACCCTCGCGGCACGTGCCAGAGCGCTGGTCTTCGACAAGAGGCTGAAGGTCAACGAGGCGACCAACCCGATTTGGGGGCAGCTCAGCCACGACAGGACCCGTGAGCTGACCTGGAGCTGGCTCAAGAGCCACATCGATCGAGTCATCGAGCGGTTGCCGCCGCGGCGAGCCGGTTGGCTGCCGGGCGTGGCCACCGCGTTCTGCTCTCAAGCTCGCGCCGATGACGCCAAGCAACTATTCGAGCAGCGCATGAGCAAGCTTGCTGGCGGGCCGCGCAGCCTGGCCACAGCTGTTGAGACGGTCGAGCTTTGCACAGCACGAAGAGCCAAGCACTTCGACGCGATGCGCTCCTACTTCGAAAAGACGCGCTGAATCAACGCGGCGCCTTAGGCATTGGCGCGTCTCAAGGTGGCGAGCGCAGCAACGTGTTGCGGGGCCAGCCTGCGTACGGAGACAGGTCTGACGCGGTCGAAGGCCAATGGCAGGCGGTCACGCCGGCGGCGACAGCGCGCCAGCAGCTCTGGAAAGGTGCTGGCAGCGAGGGAGCTCGGAGGCTCACGATAAGGCCCGCCACGGTTGGCCATGACACCGAGTTTATCAGACGAGAGCTGACAACACGCCACAGCTGATGAACGACACCGCGTCGACCGACTATTTCAGCGGCAAGGACCCTGGACAAAGTGCTGGCACCGCCCACACGGGGCGGCTGCGCCGTCATCAGAAGAAGCCGCCGCCGGGCGAGTGAATCTCGAGCACGTAGACGTGATTGGGTTGCACAGTCCAAGTCTTCTGTAGCTCGCTAGTGACCATTGCTGGCGCTACCTCTGCGCCGAAGATCAGTCCCGCGCCATCGTGCAAGTGCACCATGTCGATCATCGAGGTGACCTCGTTGAGTAGCACGCTGAAGCTCGTATACGCCGGCCCAGTCTTGAAAACGAAGAAGAAATTGCCGGTCTGTTTGTCGGCGTCGCCCTCGATGTAGAAGGGCGTGGAAGTGACGACGCCTTCGGGCTTGGCGGTCTCGGGCGTGCCGTGTGGCATGTTGTCGTTGAGCCAAGTGCCGGAAGCCGGCTTGTTCCCTGGATCGGGGATCATCTTGCCTGGCATGCCGCCGCCCCCGCCGCCGGAGCTGGTCGAGCCTCCCTGCCCGGTCGTTGTCGAGCTCGTCGTCGTGGTGGTCGCACCGCCACTCCCACCACTGTTGTCAGTAGAGGTCGTGCTGTTGCTGCTGGTGCCGGACGAGCTGTTGCTGGTGCTGGGCTCGTCGTCCGAGTCGCTACCACAGCCCATCGCCAGCGCAATGGTCAAGCTGGCCGCTAGAAGAACCGTCGAGATGCGCATGTGCTCTCCTCTTGAGAAAGTAAGTCTGTCATCACGATACGTGGCCCCTGCCGATTGTGCTAGTGGGGGAACCATGACGCTACGCAGAGCTGCATGGCTCGGGTTGATGCTTGCTGGCATGGCCAGCCTCGCGGCTTGCGGCGACGCAGCCGTCAACGAAACGAGCCTGACTCAGGCTACGCCTCCCACGGCGCCCAACAGCAACGACCCGGCTTTCGTGGTCACGTCGAGCCGCAAGTGGCTGCTCGTGGGAAATGGGCTGACCCAAGGGCACGACGCACTGAGCATTACAGTGACAGCGCCCGAGGGCGTACAGAAGGTCAGCGCTTGGCTCGGCAAGGAGCAGGCCGCAGCAACGCGCGACGGCAACTCGTTCACCGCGCAACTCGATGTGTCGACGATCGAGCCAGGCACGCACCAGGTGTTGCTCGCGGCCGACGGCGCGGCGGTTGCTTTTGCGGCGCTGCAATTCGTGCGCACCCACCCGCTCTACGTCATCGTGACGATTGATTGGGATCGCCCTGACACGGCCGATGGCGAGCTTTCCTGGAGCGAAAAACTTCACGAGCTCTTTGCTGAGCTGCGTTTGACTCAGCTGGTCGGGCCCTACACCTTCACCGAGTCGGTCGCCCCCGAGCGCGTGGCCAAGCTCATGAGCTGGCTGACTTCGATGCGCGACCAACACGGCGACGAGATCGGTTTGCACATTCACCCCTATTGCTCTTTCGTGCAGGCGGCTGGAGTGACTTGCAACACCGAGCCGTCTCTGACCAAAGATACAGCCGACAGCACCGGCTACACGGTGGCTTGCTCGACCTACTCTGAGAGCGATTTCTCAAAGCTGCTCGTGAAGGCCGACGAGCTGTTCGTCGCCAATGGTCTCGGCAAGCCCACGTCGTTCAGGGCCGGCGCATGGACCGCGAACGACGCCGTGCTGAAGGCTTTGGCCGCCAACGGCTACGTCGCCGACACGAGCGCCAACAACTACCAGCGCATCGAGGAGTGGACCACGCCCGAGGTCGAGCTCATCTGGGACTGGAACAAGGAAAACTGGTCCGAGATCGGCGACACCTCGCAGCCCTACTACCCATCGGTAGCGAACGTGCAACAACCCGGCGAGCCGTCCATCGGTATCCTCGAGGTACCCGACAACGGCTCGCTGGTCGACTACGTACAGGCCGACGAGATGATCGGCATCTTCTCGGCGAACTGGCCGGGCGGCGCGCTCATGCAGCCAACGCAGCTGTCAATCGGCTACCACAACTCCACCCTGTGGCAATATCGCAACCGCTTCGAAGAAGCGCTGACGCACATCAACGGTTTCCTCGCCTCGCAAGATACAGGTCCGGTGGTGTTCATAACCCTGAGCGAGACTGCCCAAGTGTGGCCAAAACCCTGAACGCGACCACGGTACAATGAGCTGGCTACGATGAGGGGTCGGGGCGAAATCCAGCGCGCGCACGAGGTTCAAAAGCGCATCTACCGCGACAGCTACGAGGAGCGTGGAGACGACTACAGCGCGCTCAGATGGTCATCCCGCCACGCACAGCTGGCCCGCTTCGAGGTACTCGGGCTCTTGGGCGGTCTACAGGGCGCAAGCATTCTCGATTTGGGCTGCGGCTTGGGAGACCTCTGTAGCTACTTGGCCGAGCGAGGCATCGAGGCCGATATCACCGGATATGACATCGTCCCGGAGATGATCGAGGCGTGCCGGCTGCGCTATCCCAAGGCGTTCTTCGAGTGCCGCAACATCTTGCTGAAGCCGCCCAATCGCCGCTTCGATTTCGTGCTCGCCAGCGGTGTATTTGCCTACGGCAACGCGACCTTCTTCAGCGAAATGGTGGCGAGCGCTTGGTCGCTGGCGCGCCGCGGTTTCGGTTTCAACATGTATCGGGCCAAGTCGCCGGAGTATTTCGTCCTCGCGGAGCGAGCAGCAATTGCTCACTGTGAGCAACTCGCTGGCGCTACGGTTGAGCTCATCCGTGGCTACTTGCCACGTGACTTCACCTTGTTACTGCGGCGCACCCAACAGGCGCCTGCCACGCCATGATGACCATTGCTCCCAAGGCCAAGGCACAGTCGACACCCTCGAGCTCGAGTTTGCCACGAAGGTGGACGCCCTCGGGCTCGAATGAAGCTGGCGGGTCTTTTTGTTGATCAAATTCGGCAGGGCGGTGCATTGGTACTAGGACATGTCTACTGAGGAGCTTGCCCCTGGGTCGCCAGCAGACACGCTGGAGCGAGCCAAGAGCCCGGGGCGCTCCGGCAGCGCAGCCCGAAAACTGCGGCTTCGGGGCATGGTCACGCAGCACCACGCGACTGTTTGGCGTTTTTTGCGGCGTTTGGGGCTGGACGCGGACGACGC
>CAZRGL010000020.1:0-18136 GCA_964599485.1 uncultured Polyangiaceae bacterium | reverse complement strand
GCTTGCGCATGACGCCATCCAAGACGTCCTGATGGTGGTCATGCGCAAGCTCGACCGGATCGATCCGCGTTTCGAGCGCAGTTTTCTGCTCCGCACCGCTTACCGCGTCGGATGCCGCTTGCGGGCCAAGCGCCCCCAGATCGGCAACGAGAATCTCGCTGACCCAGTCCCCCACCCAGACGTGCTCGTGGATCAAAAACGTGCCCGCGAATTGCTCGACGAGATCCTCGCCCGCATGAGTGAGGAGCTGCGCGCCGTATTCGTCCTGCACGACATCGAGAGGTTGACCATGGCCGATATCGCCGAAGCCTTGGAGCTCAAACCGGGAACAGTGGCCTCTCGCTTGCGCCGTGCACGCGAGGATTTCAACAAGCGGGTGACGCGCGTCGAGGCACGCATGAACGTCCGGGAGATTGAACAATGAGCGGCGCGTCTGAACATCGCCCAGTAAGCCCCCTCGGCCAGCAGCTCTTGGCCGCGGCACGTGACGACGACCCACCGCGCTCGTCGGTCCAGCGCGCCCTCGAACAAGTCGACGCGGACGCTGGGGCACCCGCCCCAACCCGCCGCTGGTGGCGCTGGGCGCTTCCCGCGGCCGCCGTCGTGCTCGGTAGCGTGGCATTCGCCTTCATCAGACTGGGCGGCAACAACGAGTCAGTGGTGGCCGAGCCATTGCCCGCAGCGGCCATGAGCGCCGCGCCAACCTCGGCCACGACGAGCGCATCGGCCGTCAAAATGGCCGTTGCCCTACCCACCGCCAGCGCCTCTGCCGCCACCAGCTCATCGGCCAGCCGCGCGCCGAGCACCTTGGCACAGCGCCGTCCCGCCACGCCTGTCGCAAAGACCGCTGCCAAGCCCCCTGCGGCAAGCAAGCGTGTGGGCAGCTGTGGTTGCGCACCCACCAATCTGATGTGCGTGATGCGCTGCAAGCAGAAGAAGAAATAGGCCCCGAGCGTCGAAATCCAGCTCAGGCTGATCAAAAAGCGTTTCTGAACGCATTGCAGAAAAACACGCGCGGCCGGCTTCTCTGGCCACGAGGAGAAAGGCAATGCGATGTCTTCAGTAAAACAGTCTTCCAGCGAGCTCGGCCAACGACTGCTCGCCGCGGCGCAACAAGAATGCCACTGGCTCGTCCAAGTCAGCGACGATGTCCAACACACGCTGACCACGGAGCAAGTGGTCGATGCCTACAACGATTGCGTCGTCGATCCAGAGACCTACGTGTGGACTCAGGGTATGGACAGCTGGCAACAGCTGCAGTTGGTGGACGCGCTCGTCGACGCCCTGCACGCCCGAGCAGATCAGGCAGCGCAAGCCGATCGGCCCTCTTCAACGCTGAATCAAGCTCAGCAAGCGGTCGAGCGCCCACCCCAACTGTTCTGGCCCCATTTGAGTCAGCCCCAATCGAGCCAGCCACGGCAGCCCGAGCTACCCAGCAACGGCTCGGCACGCAACGACGACTCCGCCATCTTCTCGCTCACGATGCTCGTCGGCGACAGCGAACCACCTGAGCCCAGCGAAAGATGCAGCGAAGACTCCGGGCTGATCGACTTGGCCGCTATGGCCGCGTCGGCCGCCGCCAAGCAACCTGCGCCCGACCCGTCAATGGATGCGCTGCTCGTCGGCGGTCTCTTCCCGGCTGCCGCCGTCGCGCCTGTCGCGACCGTTACGCCAGAGCCTGCCCCAGCACCAAGGGGCAACAAGGGGATCATCATGGGGTTGATCGCAGCCATCACGCTGCTGTCGGCCATGTTGGTGTTCCAAGTGGTGCGCACAGGCGAAACAGCATCCAGCGCTCCCGCTAGCGGCGCGACTGCCACCCCTGCAAAGAGCGCAGCTGTCGCAGCAAGAGCGCCCGCCACGCCATCAAGCGGCGCGCCGACCATTGCAGCCCCCGAACCACCGACCCCCGCCAGCAGCGCCTCGGCAGAGCCCGCGCCCAGCGCAACCCCAGACAACCGGATAGCCGCGAGCCCCCAGCCGACGCCCATCAAACAACCCACACCCCCTGCCCCACCCTCGAACACCACCCGCCCGCCAAAGAAGGATTGCAACAGCCTCTGCAAGCAAGGCGACCTGACGTGCAACATGCGCTGCGCAGTCAACCGCTGAGGGCGTCAGCTGGTTCGTCAGCGGTGGCTTCAAGGAGCAAAGCGGTAGGTCGCCAGCCGCAGCTTCGGTTGAGCTTTTCTGGTCCTCCACACGACGAGGGTGGCCTTCGAGGTCACCACGATCACCGGCTTGCTGAACTGCGCCATGTTGGCGTCCTCGTCGAAGTGTTCCGAGCTCCAAGGCGGGGCGTTCTTTTTCGATGTCCTCGTCATCGGCACGGCGGCCCTGCTGGTGGCAGGCGGCGCTAGCAGATGACACCGTAGGCAGGTCACAGCTTTCCAGATGCTCTCCCGCGCAGACCATTGCTGCCGCCAAGTTGATGTCCGGGCAGCCATCGAGGCCGTCGCTACAGCCTTCCAGACAGTACGGGGTTGATCCCACGCCCTCGCAAACAGCCACAGCGGAGCAGATTTCGTCACACGTCGTATGGGCACCAGGACTTGCACCATGACCGCCCTGGGAATGGACGACTTGCCCGCCATGACCACCTTGTCCGGCAGAGACCTAGCGCTGGTGCTCGAGTCGACAGTCACTTTGCCGCCGCAACCGCTTGTCCCCAGATAGATCAAGGGCGCGAGCATGCACAGACACATCAAGCCGGTCGGGCTCATCGCGCTACTTCGAGCTCGCAACGCTAACAACTATTGGCAACGCTGCCGAGACAGCCCCAGAAGGCCCCCTTGTTGCAACCGTTGTCCAAATGTGTCGCCATACAAGCTAGGACTTCGTCCAACTTTTCCTGCGAGCAATTTTTGAGGTCCCCGTTGCAGCCATCGATGCACATTGCGGTAGGCTCCATGGCGCCTTCACAGGCGGCTACCACGGGGCAAATCTCGTCGCACGCAATGTTGACCGCCGTCTTGCCACCACCAGCACCGCCTTGGCCAGTCGAGCTCGAAGACGAGCTCGAAGATGAGCCGGAGCTCGAGCCACCACCTTGGCCTCCTTGCCCACTCGAGCCTGATGAGCTCGATGAGCTGGTCGAAGTGGTCTGATTGGTGGGGTCGACTTCGGCCTCGCCCCCGCAACCATTACTCAGATAGACGAAGGTTGCGGGTGCCAGGATCCACAGCCACACCAGTCGGTTCGTGCTCATAGCGCTCCTCCGTGGTCAGAAACAGTCGTTGGACTGCTCCTCAAGGTATCGGCCGCCGCTGAGCCAGCTGCACTTATACCGACCTTACGCGGTCCCTTAGCCAGTTCTGGCCCAAGAGGGCGCTACGGACTCGCGCGCCCTGGCTTGCTCGCGCGGGCCTGGAGCGGGCTACGCAGAGCAGCCGGTCATGACCTCGTAGCACTTGAGCACGGCTTCGTGACCCACATCGCCACCGGCGCCGTCAGCAGCCAACGAATCACCGACCAAAAAGAGCTCGGCGACGTTGGGGACGGCCATTTCAGGTCGCTTGTGTCGGTGTTGGCTGATGTTGACCTCGACGCCGTCAACCATCCGCAGCTGCATCGCCCGGCGCCACTCGATGGCGTCCGGTAGGGCGGGGAAGAGCTTGAAGATGGCTTGCTCGAGCGCTTGCTCGTGTCCGTCGGCGGCCTGCTTGTCCCGCATATCGTCCAGATCTGCCGGCGCAAACCAGGTGAGCAGCTGTTTGCCAGCGGGCGCTTGGTCGGGGCACAAGTTGGAAGTGAACATGCCGAAGCTCATCGGCTCGAACAAGTACCAGAGCCCGCCGTCGTCGCTGATGGGGCGCTTGAGCCCATAGTCGATTGACACACCGGCAGTCGGGCGTAGCGACTTGCACTGCTCGGCGAAGTCATCAGGCACCAAGGACTCCTCGAGCACCTCGAACAACTGTTGGCAGGGGAGACTCACGACCACTTGGGCGGCTTCGATCTGCTCGCCATCCGCGAGCTCGACCCCACAGGCTCGTCCGTCCTGCACCAGCACCCGCCCGACCTTGGCGCCGGTGCGGATCTCCCCGAGCGCCTCGATTTGGCCTTGCAGCACATCGTAGATGTAGCGCCAGCCGCGCGCCGGATACATGACCGAGTGGCCCTTCTTGAGCACGTTCTGGATGTTGAGCAGCATCTCGCCAGCGCTCGAGCGCTCGATGAAGGGGCAGACCTGCATCGATCCGCTGACCAGCTGCAGGTAGCGGCGCATCCCACTACCAAACCGCTCTTGGTCCAACCAGGTCTCCACGCTGGTGTCGAGCAACTCGCGGCCGTCGAGCCGGCCGAGCTTCAGTCGGACCATCAGACCCAAAGTCTTCAGTCGCTCCGGCAAGCTCATCATCTTGGTGTTGAGGAAGCCCGCCGGCGAGGTCGGAAAGTCCACGATGCTGCCATCAGGAAAGGCTGCGTAGCTCTTCTGGAGATCGACGAACTCGAGCGGTTTGCCCAAGTGTCGAAACACCTGCGCTGTCGCACTCTTCGGCCCGAAACGAATCAGATGGATGCCGTTGTCGACGACGAAACCGTCCTTTTCCCACAAGAAGGCTCGTCCGCCGACATGGTTGAGCTTCTCGAGAACCAACACCCTACGCCCATCCGAGGCCAACAATGCCCCGAGCTGCAAGCCGCAGATCCCCGCCCCCACAACGACGACATCCCACATGACGCCCATGCTGCCGCGTTTTTTCGCTGGTGCGTATGGAAAACGCATCCGCTTGACGCCGATTGGGGCCCGCGTTGCCGTGTCAGCATGTCCCCGGAAGCGATGGCTTTGGCCGAAGTCGCAGAGCGACTCAAAGAGCTCACCGAACTCGATCCGGAGGCATGCTTCGAGCGCTACCGTCAACAGACGGGATCCGATGAGGTCAGCGGATTCATCAATTATCTGCTCGCCGAGGACCTGATCGATGTCTCCTTGTTCACCGAGCTGTTGATGACCGGTCAGGTCGACCTGCGCCGGTGCGGTGAGGCAGCTGATGATGTTGATGGCGCGGCAGAGGAGCTCGATCCACTCGCGCAGCTGGCCACCCAGCTAGGCCAATCGCTCGGCGCGGAAGCGGAGCACGAAGCTGAGCCCGAGCAAGAAGCTGAACCGGCGACTGGCACGGGAACAGAGCAACGTTATGACCTCCTCGGCATGATCGGCAAGGGCGCCATGGGTGAGGTGCACATTGCCCGTGACATCTATTTGCGCCGCAAAGTCGCCTTCAAGAACATCGCAGCGGAAATGACAGCACGTCAGGAAGTGTTCACGCGCTTCTTGAGCGAGATGCAAATCACCTCGCAGCTCGACCATCCGAACATCGTACCGGTTTACGGGCTCGAGGTATCTGCGGACGGCGCGATCGCTTACGCCATGAAGCTCGTTCGCGGAAAAGAGCTCGCGCAGCTGATCGCCCAAGCCCGCGAAGCGATCACGAAGAGCGAACCCCTCGATGAGCAGCATCGTGTGAGCTACCGCCTCGAATGTTTCCTGAAGGTGTGCGACGCGGTTTCTTTTGCTCACGAAAAAGGAGTCATTCACCGCGATCTGAAGCCCGCCAACATCATGATTGGCCGCCACCACGAGGTCTACGTGATGGATTGGGGGATCGCCCGCGCGATGGGCGAAGCGGGCCAGGCTGGCGACCTCGGAATCGATCTGTCCAGCGCCGAAGATGACGACGTGACGCGCACCCGCATGGGCACAGCGCTCGGTACGCCAATCTACATGTCGCCAGAGCAAGCCCAGGGACGCAACGATGAGCTGGACGGGCGCAGCGACTTGTACACCCTCGGCCTGATTTTGCAGGAGATCGTGACGCTACAGCGGGCCATGCAAGGCAGCTCCCTGGCTGAGGTGGTTGCCAATGCCAAAGCAGGCAAGAGAGCCGCGCCCACGCCATTGGCGCCAGGACGTCCCGTCGCTCGCGAGCTGCGCGCCATCGTCGACAAGGCCACCCGCCTGACGCCCGAGGATCGATACCAGACGGTGCAAGATCTTGCAGCCGACGTGCGCCGCTATCTCCGCAACGAAGAAGTGAGCGCTGCACCTGATAGTCCCCTTCAGAAGACAGGACGCTGGGTCAGCAATCACCGAGGCGCAGCGCTGGCCATCATGGTCAGCTTTTTGTTCATTGCGGTTTGCGCCATGGCGACGAGCTTCTTCTATCGACATGAGGCCGAAGTCGAAAAGCGTCAGCTGAGGCTCAACGACTTCGTCGGTAGAGTGGTGCTGCATGCAAGCCGCATCGACCACGAGCTGTGCCGTTACGAGGCGGAGCTCGGCCGGGTGGTCGGCGCTGCCGAGGAAGTGATCACCCATGCCGAAGCGAGCAGGCTCGATGTGCACTTCGAGCCCCACTTCAGCGGAAAGCATCCCCCACCCAGCGATCTGGTCTTCTCCCCTTATTACGACAAGAAAGTCAGCTCGAGCTGGCCTGTCTTCCTGTTAGCGCCAGGCAAGACGGCCAACGCAGTCGATAGCGAGCTCCGCAAGCTCGGGTGGCTCAGGCCCATCTTTCGCAGCGTGATGCTCGAGAGTCATCATGACGCGCCGCACACGCTCTCGGCTCAGGAGCAGAACCAGATCATCACCAAGGCTGGTACGCCTGTTCACCGCGTCTTCGTGTCTTTGACAAACGGTGTTCACGTTGCTTTTCCGGGCATGGCCGGCTTTCCTGCCGGCTACGATCCGAGCAAGCGCCCTTACTACGCGCGTGCGGCCAACCGTGTAGGGATGCACTGGGGCACGCCCTATCCCGACGTACATGGCCATGGTTTGGTCATGTCGTGTAGCTCAGCGCTCTTCGACGACAAGAACGAGTTCCGTGGCGTGGCGGGTCTCGAGGTCACCCTCAACTATCTGATCGAGCACCTTCTGGACATCGAGGAGCTCGATTTCGTCGAAGAGGCCATGCTCGTCGATGGCGATGGCATGGTGGTGGCGCACAAGGTGCATGAGGGCATGGCTGAAAAGGTCAAACACCTACATCACAACGAGCCAATCGATCTGCGCCCCTTGCCTGTTGCCGAGGTCGTCGACGCCATCAAACGCGACGAAAGTGGTTACCAGGAGATCCTCCAGGACGGCGACGAGCTCGTCGTAGCCTATACGCCGCTGGCTTCGACCGATTGGTTCTACGTGGTCATCGCCGACCGCACCAAAATGTTCGGTCAACCGAGCCCTCATCGCCGTGGCTTGCCCACCGGGAAGACGCTGCGCGCCGAGCGCGCGGCTCAGAAGCGGTAGCCGACATTCGCGCGGAACACCGGCAGTTTCACGTCGTTGGTCAAGATGTTGTGCAATGCGTCGGTGAAGGTCGGCGCAAGCCGCGTTTCGAGCTCGGGGTTCTGGGAGACAGAGATGGAGGAAGAGGAGTCTACGGTCTGCGTATAGCCAAGCGCGATCCGAATGAGCAGATGGTCCTCGAACGCTAGCCAGCGCCAACCCAGCCCGACGTGGAAGTTGTGCAGCTGTGCGTCGACGGAAGTGTCCTCGGTCAGCTCGGCTTTCACCTCTTTGGCCAAATCGCCCTCGATGATGTCGGCGATGACCTGCGGCGGCGCGGTGCCCGAAACAGAGATCGTGGTGTAGCCGGCGAACAGCTCGAAGCCTGCGCTCGGAAAGGGGCGCCAGCCCAAGCTGGCCCGGAAGACGAAGGAGTCGGCCAGCGCGTCCTCGATGACGGGACCGAGCAGCGCTTCGTCCTTGCCGAAAGCTTCAATCAGGCCGACGATCGCCGAGCCATAAGCCGCTGGCATCCAGGCGAAGGTACCTTGAACGAAAAGTCGACCTGGGATCTCCAACGTCAGCTGAGGGCCGAAGCCCAGCGGAAAGTCGGTGCCCAGGGCCATGGCGAAACCGAAGCCGCTTGGCTCGTCGTCACCCTGATCGGCCCCCGGAGGTTGCTGCGGCAATTGTTGCTGCGGCAGTTGCGGCTGTTGCGGGTAATACTGCTGTGGGTAGCCCTGCTGCGGGTAGCCCTGCTGCGGGTAGCCCTGCTGTGGGTAGCCCTGCTGCGGGTAGCCCTGCTGCGGGTAGCCCTGCTGCGGATTGCCCTGCGGGTAGCCCGGCCTGCCTGGATAGCCCTGCGGTTGAGCGGCGGGCGACACTGGAGGCTTCGTTGTTGGCTGTGCTGGTGCTGGCCGCGCCGCTGGCTGGCCGTGCGGTTGGCTATTCGCGGCCGGCGAACCGCTGGGTGTTGCGGTCGGCATGGCCCATTGTGCGTGCGCCGCTGACGGATAGATGGCGAGCGCAAGCGTAGCGAGAGCCACACCCCCCCCAACGGACAACACCGTCGCGCCGGCTCGCCAAACGAAAGCCATCTCATAAGAGTAGCGACAAAACTGGGCAACGCAGGTCAAATCACTTGCGATTCGCTTCAAAGGCCAGGCTCAGTAGTCATCCTCAGCGCGGCCAGGTTACAATCGGGCTCGGAGGGTGTGGTGCGTAGCTTAAGTACTCTTTTCATTATTTCGCTCATCGCCGGTTGCGGAAGCACGGTGCAGACCTTTGGCAGTGGCGATACCGGATCGACGGCCAGCAGCAGCTCGGGACAGGGCGGCGCTGGAGATGGGGGCGCGGGTCAGGGCGGTGACAACACGAGCACGTCGACGCCGCCTTCGACGTCGACATCGACATCGACATCGACGAGCAGCGGCACCGGCGGCAGCCCGCCAGTGGAGCCCATCAACTGCGGCGACGATAGCTGCGACCCTGTCACTGAGGTGTGCTGCGCCAACTGGCAGGGCACCTCGTGCATTCCGGCCAATTCCAACTGCATGGGCTTCACGCTCGAGTGCAGCAGCTCGGCGAGCTGCCCGGGCGACACAGTGTGCTGCGCCCAAGGCAGTCCGATGAACATGAGCGCGACCTGCGTGCCCACCTGCGAAGGTGGCCCCGGCCCAGGGGGCGGCTTTCAGCTTTGCGAAACCGATGCCGAGTGCCCAGAGGGCGAGCCCTGCAACGATGCCTTCGGCGGCTTCAAGATCTGCGGCAACTTTGGGCCCCCTGGCGGACCCGGCGGGTAGTCTAGAGTCCGAGTAGTCCGGGTCCGGGTCCGGGTCCGCGTCCGGGTCCGCGTCCGGGTCCGCGTCCGGGTCCGCGTCCGGTCCGCGTCCGGGTCTGGGTCCTCGTCGGGGCCATGCTGGAAACCGGATGGCGGTGGGGGCGGGGTCTGATTTATTTCGCCACGAAGTTGATGATGCGGCCTGGCACGAAGATGAACTTGACGATCTTCTTGCCTTCGAGGTGCTTGGCCACGGTGGGCACGGCTTCGGCGGCGGCTTGGGCAGCTTTGGCGTCAGCGTCTTTCGGCAGCTGCACGGAGCCTCGGGTCTTGCCATTGATTTGCACGCCCAAGTCCACCAAATCGTCGACGCACAAAGCCTCGTCGTGAGCAGGCCAGGGGTGATAGGCGAGGCTCTCTTCGTGGCCCAGCGCCCGCCATAGCTCTTCGCCGAGATGAGGGGCGAAAGGAGAGACCAGTAGGGCCAGCGTCTCGGCGGCCTCTCGAGGAACTGGATCGAGGGAATAGAGCTGATTGGTGAGCGTCATCATGGCGCTGATGGCGGTATTGAAAGCCATCTTGTCGATGTCGCCGCCGACCTTCTTGATCGCTTTGTGCATCGCGCGCTTGGCGTCCTCGCTGATCTCATCGGTGGTCTCGCGCGTGCACAAGTTGTGAACCCGATCACGAAAGCGCACCACACCTTGGATCTGCGAGGTTTGCCAGGGCTTGACCGACTCGAGGGGCCCCATGAACATCTCGTACAGGCGCATCGAGTCCGTGCCGTAGGCCTCGATGATGTCGTCGGGATTGACCACGTTGCCGCGCGACTTGCTCATCTTTTCGCCGTCTTCACCGAGGATGAGCCCTTGGTGGACCAGCTTGCTGAAGGGCTCGGCGTCCTTGACGTAGCCCAGATCGAACAACACCTTGTGCCAGAAGCGAGCGTAGAGCAGATGCAGCACAGCGTGCTCGGCGCCGCCCACGTACAAGTCCACCGGCATCCATGCGGCGTCGGCCTCTTTGGACCAGCCCTTCTCGTCGTTGTGTGGATCGATGAAGCGCAGGTAATACCAGCACGAGCCCGCCCACTGCGGCATGGTGTTGGTCTCACGCGCAAACCACTTGCCGTCCTTCTGGAAGAAACGCCAATCGACCGCCCGGGCGAGCGCCCCTGCAGGCTCGTCGCCTGGCTTGAAGTCCTCCAGATCAGGTAGCCGCAAGGGCAGCTCCGATTCCTCGACCGCCAGAGGCTGGTCGTAGTGGATCTCGTGAGCGTCGCCGCGCCGCGGATCGCCGTCTTGTGCTTCGACCGTGACCGGGAAGTAGATCGGAATGGGCTCGCCCCAGTAGCGCTGCCGCGAGAAGACCCAGTCGCGCAGCTTGTACTGCACTTTGCCTTCACCGAGCTCCTTTTCCTCGAGCCATTTGGTGATCTGCTTCTTGGCCTCGGGTGGATCGAGCCCATCGAGAAAACCCGAGTTGACCAGCTCGCCGCGGTCGTGATCGGTGTAGGCCGCTTGCTCGATGTCGCCACCCTTGATGACCTCGATGATGGGAAGCTCGAACTTTCTGGCGAAGGCCCAATCGCGCTCGTCGTGACCCGGCACGGCCATGATGGCGCCGGTGCCGTAGGTCATCAGCACGTAGTCGGCGACCCAAATGGGAATGGGCTGGCCGTTGACTGGATTGATGGCATGAGCGCCGCTGAACACGCCGGTCTTGTCCTTGGAAGCGGCAACGCGGTCCCGCTCGGCGCGGTTGATGGCAGTCTTGACGTACTGGGTGACTTGCTCGCGCTGATCGTCGGTCGTGACCTTCTCGACCAGCGGATGCTCGGGCGCGAGCACGCAATAGGTGGAGCCGAACAGCGTGTCGGGCCGGGTAGTGAAAACCTCGAAACTGAGGCCCTCATGGCCCTGCACCTCGAAGCGAGCCGAGGCCCCTTCACTGCGTCCGACCCACTCGTGTTGCATGATGAGCGTGCCGCGTGGCCAGTCCAGGCTGTCGAGATCAGCCGCCAGCCGATCAGCGTAGGCAGTGATCTTCAGCATCCATTGGCGCAGCGGCCGACGCTCGACGGGATGGTCACCGCGCTCGCTCTTACCATCGATGACTTCCTCGTTGGCCAGCACCGTGCCGAGCGCTGGGCACCAGTTGACCTGGATCTTGTCTTGGAAGGCCAGGCCCTTGTGAAAGAGCTGCAGGAAGATCCACTGGGTCCAGCGCACGTAGTCGGGATCGGTGGTGTCGACCTCGCGATCCCAGTCGTAGCTGAAGCCGAGCGCCTTGAGCTGGCGCTTGAAGGTCTGGATGTTCTTGCCGGTCGTCTCTGCCGGATGCGTGCCCGTTTGGATGGCGTACTGCTCGGCGGGCAAGCCGAAGGCATCCCAGCCCATCGGGTGAAGCACGTCGTAGTCCTTCATGCGCCAATAGCGCGACATGATGTCGGTGGCTGTGTATCCCTCCGGGTGGCCAACGTGCAGACCGGCCCCCGAGGGGTACGGGAACATGTCGAGCACGTATTTCTTGTCTTTGCCCGGGCGACGGCGGGTCGCGAAGGTGTTGTGCTCGTCCCAGTACGCTTGCCAGCGCGCCTCGATGGTTTTGTGGTCGTAGCTCATGATCCAGAACCGCTGGCTTTAGCACCGCTGCGTGGCGGAATCATGCTCGGTCAGCTAGCGTCCGAGCATGCACGTGCACTTCATCGCCGTGGCCGGCACCGGGATGGGGACGGTGGCGGGCTTGTTCAAAGCTGCGGGCCATGAAGTCTCGGGCTCTGACGTCGCTTTCTATCCTCCGATGGGACCTGCGCTACAACGTTGGGGGATCCGGACGATGGAGGGGTTCTTACCCAGCAACCTCGAGCCAAAGCCGGATTTGGTGGTGGTCGGCAACGTCTGCCGGCGGGACAACCCCGAGGCCCGCGCTGCGATCGACTCGGGCATGAAGGTCGCCTCGATGGTCGACGCGCTGACCGAGCACATCATGGTCGACACCTCGTCGTTGGTCGTAGGTGGAACCCACGGCAAGACCACCACCAGCGCGATGTGCGCGTGGCTTTTGCAGCACGCGGGCAACGCGCCAGGGTTCTTGATCGGCGGGTTGCCCAAGAACTTCGAGCAGAGCTATCAGCTGCCCCGCAGCAACGACGGCAACAAGGCGCTACCCATTGCTCCCGACCGGCCGACCAACGACGTGCAACGGGCTGCGCCCTTTGTGATCGAAGGCGACGAATACGACACGGCCTTCTTCGAAAAGACGCCCAAGTTTTGGCACTACCGTCCTGAAGTGGCCATCGTCACCTCGATCGAGCACGACCACATCGACATCTACCCCGACGAGGCTAGCTACTTGGCAGCCTTCAGTGGCTTTATCGAGCGGGTGCCCGCTGGCGGGCTGATCGTCGCCTACGCGGGCGACGCAAAGGTGGTCCGTTTGGTCGTCGAGCACGCCAACGCTCCGGTGGCCTGGTACGCGCTGCAAGAGGACGCGCTCAACGGCCAGGCCCCCCATTGGCTGGCGGCTCGCGTGGCCAGCAATCAAGACGGACAGCTCTTCGATCTCTACGCCGGCGGGGTCGCCGCGGGCCGCGGCCGCTTGGCCCTCAGCGGCAAGCACAACCTGCGCAACGCCATGGCCGCGCTCGGCGCAGTCTGCCAGGGCTACGGCGTCGAGCTCACCAAAGCCATGACCGGCCTGAGCCAATTTGCAGGGGTCGCGCGACGCCAAGATCTCCTCGGCGAGCCTGCAGGCGTGCGAATCTACGACGATTTCGCACACCACCCGACGGCTGTGCGTGAAACCCTCGCGGGGCTACGCCGGCGCCATCCACAGGGGAGCTTGTGGGCCGTCTACGAGCCACGAACCGCCACCGCTTGTCGAGGGCTACACCAGGCGGCCTACATCGAAGCTTTTGACACCGCCGACCGGGTTTTGCTGCCTCCCCTCGGGCGCAGCAACATCCCTCAGCCCGAACGCCTCGATTTGGATGCGCTCGCCGCAGCCCTTTCTCAACGGGGCATCAAGACGGAGCTGGCCGGCTCACTCGACGAGATCATCACCTTGTTGAAGGAAGAAACGCGGTCTGGCGACACCGTCGCGCTGCTGTCCAACGGCGCCTTCGGCGGCATCCATACCAAGCTGCTGGAAGCGCTGTCGCGCTGAAGCCCTGTCACGACACCCACACAGAAGCTATATTCTCCCCATGGTTTCCTCTGCCGATTTCCGTGAGGTGGTAGATCAATGAATCCCGAGTATTTTTTGGACCAGGGGCGCGGGAGCTTCCGTGGTGTGCGAGCCGGAATTTGCTCTCCGGAGCGCCTAAAGCGGCACCGAGCGCCCCACCTAGCGTAGTGCTAGGGGTTCAGATCTCACGCCCACGACTTCAGCGGTAAGGGACCACTTGGGCCGACAGTGTCGGCCCTTTTTTCTGCCCCTGCTGCAACACGTCAGAGCGGCTTCCTTCCGCGCAGCGGTTCCGCTAACTTGGCAGCTTCATGAAACCGCTGTTCGATTCGGGATACCGCAGCGCCGCCGTCAGGGGGCGCGCCATGACGGCCGCCGCCTCCGTCGCAGCGCTGGCGGCAGTGCTGTCGGTAACGTCAGTTAGCGCGCAAGACACTGAGAAAGTGGCAGCCAAAGGGCGCGTGGTAGGCGGCAAAACCCTGCTGAACCCGGTATGGAACGAGGCCAAGGACAGCAAGAGCCATCGCTACACCTTCCGCGCCCCGTCAACCACCGTAGGCAAGCAAGCCAAACAGCTCACAGCCTATCTTCCCAAAGAGCTGGCCATCGTCGTGCTGACCACCACAGGCAAGGCCAGCGCGATTGGCAAGCCAATCCAGATTGGGGTCAGCGGGGGACGCACCACGCCGGTAACCACCGTAGTGACCGAGGGACAGAACATTCAGTTCGTCAATCACGACCCCTTCCCACACAAGCTCTACGACGTGGGCAAGGTGGCCAACGGCCTCGGCCCAGAAGAGACCAAGCCATCCGGCCAGCGGATTTGGAAGCCCCCGAAGGAGGGCGTTTACGAGATCCGCGACGAGTACTTTCCCAGCGTGCGGAGCTGGATTGTGGTCGAGCCTCGAGCAGTGACCATGGGTTCGGTCAACTTCAAGAATGAGTTCATCATCGGCGATCTGTCACCGGGGCAATACGAGCTGCAAGGTTATTTCAGCGGCAAGCCGGTCGGAAAGCCGCTCAAGATCGAGCTGCGCGGCGCGCCCGAAGTGCAAACCATCCGCGATCCTCTGGTCGTCGGTACGCCCAAATCCAAGGCGAGCAAGAAGTAGGAGCTGACCTTGTTATTTTCGCGCTTCTGGAACGTCGTTCTCGCCTTCTCGCTGGTCGCAGCAATGTTCCTGCTCTACCTGGCAACAGCCGTATCGAACCGCAACGCGGAGCGGACCGCTGCCAAACTACTCACCGCCGCATCCAATGCGGTGGGCTGGTACATGCAGGACGATTCGCGCACCCGCGCTGCGGCACTCATTCCCCTCGCCCTCGATCCGGCCATCACCGAAGGACTGTCAAAAGCAAGCCAGGCCGAGAATCTGAGCGATCTCAAAACCGACCTGAAGGAGAAGGCCGAAAAAGCGCTCCATGTCTTTCGCGAAGCTGGCGTGCAGCGGGCAAAAAAACGGCGCAGCGCCCTGGTGTTCGACGCCTTGTGGGCCATCGACATCCACGGCCGCGTGCTGGCCAACGACAACTTCGCCAAGGGTACGGGCAGCGCTGAATTCGAGATGGGCGGCTATTCTCTCGTCGCCGATGCCGTCCACGGTTGGATCCGCGACGATGCTTGGGTCTTCGATGGCCAAATCTGGCGTGTGGTCGGGCGTCCCGTCGAAATCGAGGTGGGCGGCACTCCGGTGGGCGCCATCGTCGGCGGCAAGATCGTCGACGATCATTATGCCCAAGGCGTGAGCGCGCGCACGGGAGCGGCCGTGGCCTTCTACGCAGGCCGCGAGCGGGTGGCCAGCGGCGCCCCTGCATCCTTCGACAAGGCTTCACTGGAGGTGACCAGCGGCGACATCGAAAAAGTGGAGGGCGACCCCGATTACAAGGAAAAGGGCCGCACCAAGGCGCGCTTGTTGCGCGAGCAACACGGCTTCGATGTACGCGCCATCTTCGCCCGCATGCCAGGGGAGGCTTGGGATCTCGGGGTTGGCTATGTGGTCGGCCATCGCCAGGCGACGGTGAGCGACCCCTTCGAGTTCCAGCGCCTCGCCAACGACTCCGACAAGGCGAAGGTACCGAAGCTGCTGCTCCTAGCGACCCTCCTGGGCGCATTTTTGATCGGCCTCATTTTGACGCTGCTCGAGCACACCATGCCGCTGTGGAAATTCAGGAAAGCGGTGGCCGATTTGGCTGACAAGGACAGCCGAACAGACGTGCTCAAGCCGTCGACCTTCCGCGGCGGATTCAAGAAGATCGCAGCAAACATCAACGACGCCCTGGACAAGGTCGCGTCGGCTGCGGGCGTCGACCGTGGCCCAGCGAATCTCGAGTCGGTGTTGGGACCGCTGCCAGCAGAGCCGCAAATGAGCGCTTTTGCGTTGCCCAAGGCGGGCGGGGCAGCACCCAAACGACCCGATTTGCCCGATGCTGAGCCCGCGCGAAAGCGATCGTTGCCCAAGGCGCCCGAGCCCACCCCGGCGCCGGCAGCAGTCGAGGAACAGCCGGAGCCAGCTGCCCCCCCGGCCGCGAAGCCAGCCGCGAAGCCTTTGCCCAAGCCAGCGCCCAAGGTGGTCGATGACGACGCCGAGACCATGATGATCCCGCGCGAGGAGCTGGACAAGGCGGTCGCCAACAAGACCGCACCTGCCGCGCCTCCTGCTCCGGCGGCCAAAGTCGTTCCGCCACGCCGCAAGCAGCCTCCGGCTGAGCCACCCCAACCTGCCGACGATGGCGCTGATGAGGCAGAGCCTGCAGACGAGGAAACCCAGTGGCGCAAGGTCTACGCCGACTTCATCGCGATGAAGAAGCAGTTCGGCGAGCCCACGGCACGACTGACCTACGAGAAGTTCCGCGGCACGCTGCAGCGCAACAAGGAGGCGCTGATCGCGCGCCACGGTTGTACCCGAGTCAAGTTCCGCGTTTACGAAAAACAAGGCCGCGCAGCCCTCAAAGCCTCCCCGGTCAAGTGACACTCATGAACCATCGGCAACCAAACTTTTTGTTGGGCTTACTCGCCGCCTCCACCTTCTCCCTCTTGGGCGCGACAGCGGGAGCGAGCACCGGCGTGGACACACCTTCGAACGGGGTAAAACAAGTCGGCCGAGGTGGAGCGTGGCTGGCCCGAGCCGACTCTCCGTTGGCCGCCTACTTCAATCCCGCGGCCATGGTGCGCAATCCAAGCGGCGCCTACCTCGGCGCTTCGTTGCTGATGCGCTCACATTGCTTCGACCGACGCGGCGAGGACGGACAGCCAGTGGCGCCCGCATCGGGCTTCAGAGCGCCTCCCTCGGAGGTATGCGCCGACATCCCACCGTTTCCCAACCCACAGCTCGCCGTGGCATGGCACTTCGCCAAGCGCTGGGCCATCGGGCTCGCAGTCGGCGGCCCTCACGCCCATGGCAACATCGAGTGGCCGGACGTCGTCAAATACGACAGCGCCTTCGCGGACAACGTTGACCATCCCGCGCCCAACCGCTACCTCTTGCTCGACAACAATGCCATCGCTGTCTTTCCGGTGCTCTCGGCGGGTTTCGCCATCACCAAACAGCTCTCGGTGGGCGCCGGCTTCGTGTGGGGAATCGCATCTCTCGATTTCTCCAACATGACCGAGGCTGTCTCGCCCGTGCGGGGCAATCCGCAGCCCGACGACTTCAACAACGACATCAAAGCCAACCTGAGCGGCGTGGACG
This sequence comes from uncultured Polyangiaceae bacterium, assembly GCA_964599485.1. Classification (GTDB taxonomy): domain Bacteria; phylum Myxococcota_A; class Polyangia; order Polyangiales; family Polyangiaceae; genus JAPYTK01. Next base: position 1,251 of record CAZRGL010000020.1, on the reverse strand, counting down.
CGATTGTGCCTGGCTTTGTGGTCAGCGCCCTGTGGTCCCCTCACCGGCGCTTCGACGTATCGGCCTGGTACCGCTACTCGGACTCGATTCGAGCCAAGGTCGATCTGTACGCGCAGTCGAACTACTACACCTCTGGCGGCCAGGTCGACGAAAGCGCCATCAACGACCCGGCCAACATCACCGACTTCAAGGATGCAGGCACATTCAAGCTGCCGGTCCCCATGGAAGCGAGGCTCGGGTTTCGCTACCACCATCCCCGCAGCCAGCGCGCTCGTCCGCAGCGCTGGGTCACCAAACAAGGTGGCTACGCACGTGACGGCATGAGCCAAGATCTGTTCGACATCGAGCTCGATCTGACGTGGGCTCACAACAGCGACGTCGAGCTGCTCGAGATTCGAATGAAGCCCGGCATCGTGCTCAATGGAACGGTGGACGGCGCGACCATCCCGATCAACGCGGACGTGCCCCACCAGTGGAAGGACGTCGTCGGTGTGCGGCTGGGCGGCGAGTACGTTCCCATTCCTGACTTGCTCGCGCTACGGGCCGGCGCTTTCTTCGAGTCCAAGGGTGTCGATGACGAGTACCTGAATTTGGATTTCCACCTCGCCGAACGCATCGGTGTGGCTGGCGGTCTGACGGTGCGGCTCTCCCGCTTCGACATCTCGGCTGCGTACCAGCACACCTTTTTCGGCGGGCTCGACAATGGCGGGCAAGGGAAGGTCAGAACGGTCAGCGGCGACGCCTCGGCGCCCGATTATCGCACCCGCCAAACCGTCAACGGCGGCAGCGCAAGCTCGAGCCTGAACGAAGTAACGCTCGGCCTTTCCGTTCACTTCTAGCCCCAACACCGTTCGGTTGAGGGCATTTTCAGGGGCGGGGCTCATCCGGTTTTCCCCACCCTACGGCCAGAGGTGACTGGGCCCCGGTCGACTCGTGGCGTGGGCGAGTGTATGAGGCCGTATGAGCACGCCTACGGTTCGCAATGTGATCATCATCGGGTCGGGTCCGGCTGGTTTGACCGCTTCAATCTATGCCGCCCGCGCCAACCTCGCGCCATTGTGCTTCGAGGGTTTCAATGCTGGCGGGCTCATCCCCGGTGGGCAGCTGATGTTCACCACCGATGTCGAGAACTACCCTGGGTTCGTCGAGCCTGTGAGCGGGCCCGAGCTGATGGCGCGCTTTAGAGGCCAAGCCGAACGGGCCGGAACCGAGCTCGAGACAGCTGACGTCAGCAAAGTCGACTTGTCCCAC
>CAZRGL010000019.1:362-41451 GCA_964599485.1 uncultured Polyangiaceae bacterium | reverse complement strand
GCGCCACCTTTGACCAGATCGACCACAGCGCCTCCCACCATGCAGGTCTTGGCGCCCGTGACCTTCTCGGAAACATCGCCGCCACTGATCACGATCAAGCCGATGGTCTTTTCGCTCTTCGAGCCGTCGACCGTCTCCGTTCGATCGCCCAACACCAGCTCAGCGCGGCCAATGCCCACCGTTTGGGTGACACTTCCCGCTACCTCGGTGTTGATCCCGGTGATGCACGCCTGGATTCGGATCGATCCGACATCCTCGGTGAGATTACCATCGACCTTGGTCAAAGAGTGACCTGGCCCCTTTTCGCGGTCGGTCTCGTCAATGCCAGCAATGTCGAGCTCGGGACCCGCGACATTGGCAGCTGACTCCCCGCCACCGCCTGAGGCGTCTAGGCCCAGCGCCTCACCGAACAAGTCGTGCAGCGCACCATCAACAACATCACCACCTTGCCGCACACCGACCTCGATGGCGCCGTTGACGACTTGATCGAGCCCCGTTTGAGCACTGAAGCCACTTGCATCCTCGGCGGGCGCCTCTACGTCGACCCCCATCTCCGCACCGACGCCCTGCGCCGTGCCGAAGGCCGCGTCACGCATGTCTGAGCCCATCTCAGCGGCCCCGGGCAACGAGCTCGCCTCACGCAGCGCGGTCGATACCTCACCAAGCGAGCCTTGGGACACAGCATCCATGGCGTCAGCAACGTTGCCGACCTGTTGCTGCATGTTCTCGATCGGTCCCATGACCTGATCGACTTTGTCCTGCACGTAGGCGTCTACCTGCTCCAGCATTTCAGCCGCTTTGGCCTGCAAAACCTCGGTGGCTTTCTCGACCGCCAAGTTCACTAAGGCAGTGAGCGGATCGCCATCCATTTCGAACTGGTTCGCACCCACGGTGGTAGCGCTGTTTCCACCCACCTTGAGGGCTTGCAGAGCGTTGACCTCGACATTGCGGTTCGCCCCAACGGTTACCGATTGATCACCGCCCACGGTGCCGCGCGAGCCCATCGTGACCTGGATGGTGTCATTGGCCCCCACGGTCATCGTCGAGTCGACTGCAACGTTCTTGGACTCTTGGTTGATGATCGTCTTGGCCTTGTTGTTCGCGGCATTGACGGTCATGTCGTACTGGGCGTGGATGTAGATCTCCTCGCCGCCAGCCTTGTCCTCGAAACGGACCTCGTTACTGCCACCGCCACCAGGCGTGCTGTAAGACTGCAGGGTGGTACGCGAACGTCCCTCCGGAAGCGCGTAGGGGGGCATGAAGACACCGTTGTACATGCGTCCGGTCACGATCGGTCGGTCCGGGTCGCCCTCGAGAAACTCCACGACGACTTCCCAGTCAACCCGCGGTAGCACCATCGAGCCCGATGTTTGGAGCTGCTTGGTGCGCATCCAACACGAAGCCTTGTCGTCGGTGAAGCCGGCCCGGTCCCAGTGGAACAGCACCTTGCAGCGGCCCCACTCGTCGGTGTGAATCTCTTCTGGCTGTGAACCTTCTGGTGCAACGACGACAGCTGTCTGCGGCCCTTCCACCAAGGGTTTGGGGGTAATCTGCGCCGCGCGGAACTTGATGTCGATCGGGAGCAGTTGGGCCACAACCTCGTAACTCTGGACCCTGGGTCCCAGGTTCTCGGTCTCAGCTGTGTCACGCCCCACCTGAGCCGCCGACCGCTGCGCCAAAACCGTCTGCGTTACCGAAGTGACCAGATACTCGCCGTTGATCTCGTCGTGCAGGCCATCGATGATCTCGATCTTTTTTCCCGGCACCAAGCGCGGACAATCGGCCTTGACGAGCATCGTGTGACGGTCGACTTGCTCGGCCTCGAGCCGCACCTGGGCGAGGCGTTTGCCTTCACTCGGCTCAGTGTACCCTCCTGGGTAGTCGTAACGCTCTAGATCGGTATCGACATCGCTCTCCGCTTCGACCGTCATGTCGAGCTCGGGACGCGTGAAGTCGTAGTCCCGCATGACGAATTTGCCGCTGACCACGCGGTGGCGTTCGGCAATGTTGTAGACGAAGTCTCCCGACATGTCGCCGCCGGTATTCTGGCGGAAGGGCAATTGATTGCTGTCACCCTCGAGCGCATCAGCAGCGGTCGAGTCGTCGGAGAACACGACGGTCTCGCCCTCCGCCGTAAGCTCGGAGTAGTAGTAAATCCCCTCTTCCTCGAGCAGGCGCGAGATGAAGTTGAGCGCGCTCTCGTTGTATTGAACGCAGTACTCGCGCTTCGGGTAGCTACCAGTCAAGCGCCAGCTCTGCTTGTCGGCCGGCAAGCCGTATTGCTCCAGCACCTTGGTGACGATCTCTTGGACGTCTAGCTCTTGGAAGATCTCGCAACCGACCATGCGCTCGAGCAGCGCCAGCCAAGACACCACGCGACACTCGAAATGGTCGACGCCAATCCCTCCAGCGATGGCCGAGCCGATGGCCGTGGCCGAAGCGATGACGCCCTGGAAGATACGCGAATCGGTCTCATCGTCCCGACCAAACACCAGCCCCGCCGGGTTGCCGATCATGCCATCGAGGGCTTGGTCAGCCATCCACTCGAAGCGAATCCAAAGCTCGGCCGGACGGCTCAAACAGCGCTCTTCGCGCACCGCCACCACCTTGGGCACCTCTTGCTCGCCGATGAAGAATCTTGGGGTCAGGGTCTCGGTCGCCATCTCAGTCAGCTCCCGGTCAGTTGTCGACGATCAACGCGCCGAGATCCTTGGTCGCGCCGTCCCATTTCACGCTGGTGCCAGCCAACAAAATCGCGGGGGCGGAGACGATGAGCGTCGAAGCCCCCATCACCACAGCCACGAGACTTTCGCCCTCGAAGGCGATGTTGTCCGCCTTGACGATCTGTGCCCCAGCAACAATGTCAGTGAAGGCCCCGCCAGACTTGTCGCTCTTGTCGCCCTTGACCTTGTTGACGATGGCGCCGGCAACCATGTTGGTGAGCTCGCCGCCGATCTCCACGCCGCGGCCCGCCTTGGTCGCGACCAGCTTGACGGCACCGACGTTCTCCGTCCGGCTCCCCCCAACCGTATAGTCACGGTTGCCACCGGTGACCTCCACCAGCGCTGCGCCCACATCATGGGTCCAGCTGCCGTCGGCCTTCTCTTCAACCTTGCCCACCACGATGTCGAACTGATTCGCACCGACGTTCTGGGTCTGATTGCCCGTCACGGTGTGCTTGTGATCGCCTCCAACCTTCAGGTCTCGATTGGCACCCACGGACAAGCTGTGATCAGCGGTGACATCATCCACCATGAAGGTCTCTACCTTCACCGTCTGATTCGAGCCTACGTCGACCGTTTGATTGGCTCCCACCACCACGTCGAGGCTGTTGGTCACCGTCATCGTGTGGTTCGAGCCGATGTCCCTGGTCTCGTTGTTACCGATATCCAGAGTCATGTTGTTGCCAACGTTCATCGTCAGGTCCTTGGAAGCGTTGATGAACATCTCTTCGCCTCCCCCTGAGTCGTTGAAGCGCATCTCGTTGGAGCTGCCGTCTCCCGGACTGGTGTTGGTCTGAACCGACGAGCGTGACTTTGCATCCGGCAACCCATAAGGCGGCGGGGCCAGCGCGTTGTACATGCGGCCCAGCACCATGGGTCGGTCGACGTCCCCCTCCATGAAGCGCAGTTGCACTTCCCACTTCATGCGCGGCAGGAGCATGGAGTCGGGCGTGTGGGATTGCTCGGAGCGGATCCAACAGCTCGAGGTGTCATCCTGCGGATCGGTTCGGTCCCAGAGAAAGCGACACTTGACCCGGCCGTGCTCATCAGGGTGGATCTCACTACCGGACGGCCCCGTGGTGAACGCTGTTTGCACGCCCGGAATGTCAGCGCTGACGTGCCGGCGCGGCGCCTTGTACTTGGTGTCCGAAGTTGGCACCGCAGTGAACCGGCACGTGTAGTCCCGTCCCGCGCTGCCTTCGTCTCCACCGTGAGCCACCGTCTCGTGAGCCGTGGTCTCAATGCCCACGATCATGAGCTCCTGGTTGAAGTCTTCGTAGGGATGCTCCTCGACAGTGATTCTATGGGCCGGGATCATCGTCAGAAGCGTCGTCTCACCACCCACGACCCAACGCTCGGACTGAATGGCATTGAGCAGCGCGTTGGCGTACTTCTCACCCACTGCATCTTCCACGAAGCGACCGGGATACACGTAGACCTCGAGGTTCTTGTCGCCGTCGTCACTACCCTCGGCCTCGGCTTCGAGCTTGTACTTGGGCCGCTCGAAGTCGTAGTCGCGCTGGTAGATTTTGTCGGTTTTGACCGTGCGCGTGTCGGTCAACCACATCACTTGAGGCTCAGACTGGTCGAAGCCGGTCGTCGTGGCGAACGGCAAGGTCTTCGGCTCCACGTCGCCAAGCCCCGTACCATCATCGGTAAACAGCACCTTGTCGCCTTCGTCGGTGTGGTTGACCGCGAAGATGATGCCCTCTTCGGACATCAGCCGCATGACGAATTCGAAATCGGTCTCGCGGTACTGGCAGCAGTAGATCCGTTCCGCACAATCAGCGGCGTTCCATTCCTGATCTGCAGCCGGAATGCCGGCTTCCTCGAGCACCTGGGTGATGATGTCGTTCGCCGTCATCTCCTGGAAGATGCGGCAATTGGTTCGCTTGGTGGTCTTCCACAGGCGCGGCGCGACGCGTGCTCGGACCATGGGCCGCCCGTCGCGATCAGCGCAGCGGTCGGCCTCGATGACCATCCCCTTGAACAACCGGGAATCAGACGCCACTTGGCGCTTGATGGTCAACTGGGCCTCACCGCCGATGAGGGTAGCCGGATCGGGAGCGCCACCGACCTGCGTCAGCTCACACTCCAGCGATCCAATTGTGCTGACCGCCTCGTGGATTATTGAGGTGGCGCACTCGTACTCGGTGCCGTCGATCTTCAGCTCGAGGTGGATGGTCTCGTGGATCGTCTCAGTGGCCACAGTCGCTCCGATTCAGTTGCTCCGTGTTCAGCCCATCTTCCTTGTCGTCAGCCCATCTTCATCGATGAGCTCATCTTGACCAACAGCGCGCCAGTCGCGGCAATCTTCGAGCCCTTGGCCAGAACCGGCCCACCGCCGAGCTTGAGGTTGCCCTTGCCTCCCTTGAAGTCGCCCGTCGCGCCCAAGAGTGTCACCAGCGTGCCCTTGACCGTGTAGTCGCCGTCGACCTTACGATAATGAACCCCACCGGTGAGATAGGTCACCGTGGCCTCACCTTCGAGCGCATAACCACCACTGATGAGATGCAGCTCAGCGGCGATTGAGACTTGGTCCTTGGCGCCGCCTACCTTCTCACTGCTCGTACCGATCATCAGCTCAGCTTTGATCGCCGCGACGTCCTCGGTGTAGCTACCACCAATCTTGTCGGTGATGGAGGCGATGGAAGCGTTGAGCTCGAGCGCGCCCACGGTCCGGCTCACGTTGCCGCCCACCGTTTGCATGACCGTGTTGCAGATGGTGGTCATGTTTGCGCCGACCTCGTAGTCGCGATTGCCGCTGACCGTTTCGAGCATGTTGGAGGTCGCGTTGTTGACCTCGTTCGCGCCGACGTCGATCGTCTGATTGCCCGTCACGTTCATCGACCGTACCGAGCCCACATCCTCACTCTGATCGGCACCAACCGACAGCGACAGATTCGAGCCGATGGTGTCCTGGCGTTGGACCTTGACGTCATGGGTGGTGTCCACCGCGATGGTCTCGTTCTTGTCGTGACCAATCACGACATTCAGATCCTTTTGGGCATTCAGCGTCCAGCCCATGCTCCCAGCCGAGTCCGACAGATTGATCTCGTTGATCCCCGCCCCTCCTGGAGTCGAGTAGCTCTTGAGCCCGCCGGATGCTTTGGCACCCGGCAAGCCAGCCGGCGGCACAATCTCTCCGTTGTAGAAGCGGCCCATGGCAAAAGGCCGATCCGGATCGCCCTCATGGAACGCCACGGCGATTTCCCAACCCACCCGGGGCAGCAGCATCGTTCCGCCAGTGGCGAGCTGCGTCACGCGCAGCCAACAGCTCGAGGTATCATCCTGTTGGTTGATACGGTCCCAATAGAACCGGACTTTCACACGGCCATATTTGTCGACATGGATGGCCTGGTTGTCCGTCGAAGGTCCGGTCGTGATGGCCGTCTGCATGCCCCAGATGCGTGGGCGTCGCGCGATCCGCGGCGGCAAGTAGGGCGTCTCCTCCGGAATGGCCTTGAAGCGGTTTTGGCACACTTCGTTGTCACCGCCACTCTCGAGCGTCTGCTCGCCACTGGTGATGAGCTCAGTGACCACGAAGTTGCCGTTGAGCGCCACTTGGCCGGCCCCCTCGACCGAAAACGGCACACCGCAGCGCAGTCCGATCGCCCGACTTGCACCTACCGATACGTCCGAAGCATGGCGCCTCGAGCGTAGCGTCGCCGTGGCGATCATGGTCCCGAGCGTTCCGTCGATGAAACCTCCGGGATAGCCGTAGAAAGGCAAATTGACGACTTCCGTCCCTGGTTGAGCGCCCTCGGGCGGCACTTGGGGAAGCTCGAAATTGTAATCGCGCAACGTAACGTCGTTGCAGGCTACCGAGCGCGTTCGCCGGAAATCGTCGATGGGCTTGGCGTCGTAGCCCTGCGACATCGCAAAATGAACCTCAGGCGCGTCGTCGGATTGCTGGAAGGCCCCAGCGTCGTCGCTGATGATCATCTTGTGGCCTTCCGGCGTGTGCCGGAAGAAGTAGAACAAGCACTCGTCCTCGAATAGGCGGTGCATGAAATTCAGCTCGCTCTCGCGATACTGGACGATGTAGCTGCGCGAAGCGTGCTCCTTGTAGGTCTGCCACTCGGCATTATCGATGCCCGCTTCTTCGAAAATCTCTTTGACGACGTCGACGACGTTGGTGTCTTGCCAGATCTTGCAGTTTTCGCGATGCGCAAGGGACGCCAAGCTCGGCCGCAGACGCAATCTGAAATGATGGTCGGTTCCTGAAAAGAACAGGTACTCGGCCCGGTCAATCACACCGTGAAAGATCCGTGAGTTTTCGTCCTCGTCGGTGATCTTCAGCGCCGCGCTGGTTCGCAGCAGTTTGTGAAACTTGAACGAGGTGTCCGTGATGGGCAAAGAGATCTCGACGACCACTTCGTAGGGGAAACTGATGGCCTCACGCACCTCATAACGGACCACCTCCGTCTCGTCGGGGATCTCGTCACCACCAAGGTCTATTCTTGCTGTAGTTGCCGACACCTCAGAACCAAGACTAGTTGAGCGTCAGGGTTAGCGCTAGCAGGTACTTGGTCGGTTTCTTGCCGCTTGGAGCGCGCTTCACGCTCTACCCCGCCCCATCGTCGTCGCGCTTCAGCCAGTCACGATACTCGCGGACGAGCTTGGCATATCGCGCGCTGTCATCGGGTGACGTGCCAAACCGGTCGGCCCAAGCTTGCTTCTCTCGAACGTAGCCCTCGGGGTCGAAGCCGTAGCGCTCTTCGATGTTTGACGACTGGGCTGGAGCAACGGCGATCTCAGCGGTGATCGACGCAAACTGCTCCAGAGTGAGGCTCGGCCCCCGGGGTTGAGGGCTGACCACGCCGCCGCCGGAGGAAGCAGCCTTGGCCGCCGCCTCGGCCTCGGCCAGCCGCTGGAGCATTTCAGGGTCGATTTGCGCCACCACCGTGCCCGTCGATACTTTGGGCAATATGGGCCCAGCGGGCATCGGGGCTGCTGGCGAGGATGGGTCGCCCGGCGGATTGGCCGCAGCAAATGGCAAACCTGCCCTGCTGGCAGCGGACTTCGGCCGCGCGGACGGATTCTTGCCAGCGGCCTGCACAAACGGCAAGGCGGCGTTGCCTGCTTTCGACGGCATGGCCGGGATCTGCCGAGCCTTGCTCGCCGCTTGCGCAAAAGGCAAGGCGGCTTTGCCCGCTGCTGACACGCCCCTGTCTTGCGGAGCCTTGTCCGCGACCGGCGCAAAAGGCAGTGCGGCCACCGGGACGCTCAGCTCGTCGTCGTCCTCGACCGTCTCGAATAGATCACCGTCGTATTGCTCAGGCGACGGGCCCACCTCGGCAGCCTGGCTCTCTGCGCGAAGCTGGCTTTTTCCACGAGCCTGGAAAGGCAAAGCTCCATCGTCAGACTTCGGCGGTGAGCTAGTGCGGGCCGGCCGTGGGGTGCGCTCGAAAGGCAGGGCCTCGCCCACCGCCCCTCGCTCCTCCTCGAGCGTGCTGCTGAGCGGCCCCGGGGCTGACGACGGGGGGCCATCGTCGTCGGAACGCTCGACTGGCTCGAAGGGCAATCCTTGCAACGAAGGCTCGGAGCGACGGGCGGGAGCAGGGTGTGCAGCAAAGGGCAGGCCTGCTCGTGGCGCCGCCGCTGCTGACGGCTCGGGCGGTTGCGAGGGCACGGGCGCAGCAAGGGGGGGAGGTGCGAAGGGCAAAGCCCCGTCGTTTCGGGTTCGCTTGGCTCGAGCCCCATGGCTGCCACCGACCGCCGCCGCTGCGACCGCTTGAAACGGCAAACTGGTTGGGTAACGAGCCCGTTTGCGCGCCCCAACACCCGTTGGCGCAGCACCCGCTGGCGCTCGAGGGGCCCCTGCCCAAGGGCTCGGCCCGGCAGCCACTGGTTGGCTCGGAGTATTCACCCTCGCAGGCAGGACTGGCTGGGCTGGTGGTGGCGCCGCCGGCGCAACCAGGTTGCTGGGCAACTGTTGACCATTGTCGGCTGGCTCGATCTGCTCAGGCAGTCCGAAGGCGATGTCATCGACACTCTCGCCTTGCTCGAGCGTAGCGCGCAGCTCCAAAAAGAGCGTGTTGTAGCGATCCTGCAAATCGAAACGCATGTGCCGCGCCTCTTTGGCCATGCGCTTGAGCCAGAGCTTCTGTTGGTCGCTCCAATCGGCCGGAGCCAAGTCTGCGCGCGCGAGCACTTCGTCGCGACCGCCGAAAGTGTCGATGATTGCGCTCAAGGCCGCATAGCGCTCGAGTGACATGGGCGGCTTGGCCGCAACGACAATGTCAGGTGGCGAATCGCTCACTTGCACATCATAGTCTGCCGGATTGACCGTGGTGGTACAAGGTGCGACCTGCTATGTTTTTGCCAGTTACCATGCTTGAAAAACGAACTTGGGGGGTCCAGGGCAAAGGTGCGTCTTTCGTTGCTGCCCTGGCATGGATTCTGACGAGCTGTGTGGTCGCGGCGACCGTGGCCGCAGGCTGCGCTACTGGCGACACCGAGTTCGGCGACGACTTCGACGACGGAACCGGCGGCAGCGTCACCACCGCCACGACCTCGCAGGGCGGCAATGGCACCATGAGCACCTCGTCGAGCAGCACGACCAGCAGCTGGCCCTGCGGAATCGACTGCAGCACCATCCAAACCGATGACTGCCACGAATCGGTCTGCAACCCGGATTCGAAGCAATGTGAGGTCAAGAGCGCGGCGGATGGGACCGGCTGTGAGGACGGGGCGTTTTGCACGGTCAACGACACCTGCCAGGAAGGGATTTGTGTCGCTGGCGACCAGAACGATTGCGGCATGAGCCCACCTCAGTGCACCGACATCGTTTGCGACGAGGTCAGCCAGACCTGCTCCTCCAGTCCCGCCTCCAACGGGGCGCAGTGCACCGATCCCAACGACCTGTGCAAGGTAAACACCACCTGCCAGAATGGCCTCTGCATGGGCACCCCGAAGGACTGCTTCTTCGCACCAGTTCCGGACGATTGCCATGTCGCAGTGTGCAACCCCAAAACGGGAACCTGCGACCCAGAGCCGGGCAACGAAGGCCAAACCTGCACTGATCTCAACGACTTGTGCACCGTGAGCAAGACCTGCAGCAACGGCGTCTGCCAAGGCGGAAGCCCCAAGGACTGTTCCGCGCTCACGGTGGGCTGCAACCTCGGTGTTTGTGACGCCATGAGCGGCCAATGCGGCCAGCAGCCAGTCAACGAAAACGACCCGTGTGATGATCTCGACGCCTGCTCGGTCGGCGAAACCTGCCAAGGCGGCCAGTGCATAGGGGGCACAGCCATCACGCAGTGCATCAATCAGGACGGCTGCTGCCCGATGGGCTGCACCGAGGGCAATGATGACGACTGCAGCTGTTCAGTGAACCTGGCGCTTCAGGCCACCCCTTCTAGCTCGGGAGGCGGCACCAACAACACGGGATATGGCCCAAACAACTTCAATGACGGCAAGAAGGAATCGGATTGCCAGATCCAGGGTTGCAGCAAGTGCTTCGGCTGGGTCTCCAACACGACCTCGCCAGCCCAAAAATGGATCCAATACGACTGGTCAAGCGCGCAACAGATCGGCTCGATGTATCTCGATGCGAATACCTGCAGCGGCGGCTGCAACAACGGGCGAACCGTCTTTTCAGGAGACATCCAGTATTGGGATGGCCTTCAATGGGTCTCGGCGCAGACGTTCACGAGCGGCGCAGGCGACCTGCAGTTCACGTTCAGCCCGAAGCTGACCACCACCAAGATCCGGATCTACAACATCACGGCCGGACAAGGCTGCGGACAGGCTTCCAACTCGGTCATCTACGAGTGGCACGTTTGGCCGGGCTCCAGCTGCACGCCATAGCGTTGCGGGGCGGGGCCGTGAGCAGGCCGAATCGTGCTTCAATTGTGCCTGCCCTTGCTCGGCCGTGCTACGCCCAGACTATGCGTACGAAAAACTCGCGCACGCCCTTTGCCGCAGCACTCGTCGTGCTCGCGGTTGCTTTCCTGACCGGTTGCGCCTCTCGGGCAACGCCCTTCGACCAGCTCGATCGCGCTCAGGTGACCATCTACCGCTTGCAGGCCGCCCAGCAGAGGCCGCAAACACCGACCTCAGTCTTTCCTTTCCCGCTACCACCAGGCTTCGAGAAGCCGGGCCAAGCATTGATGCAAGCGCTCCAGCAAGCACAGAATTCTGGTGTAATCCCGCCTATTCCGGGGCTGCTGCCAGCTCAACCCTCGGTACCCCAACAAGCAGCACCACGGTTTCGTGGTCAATGGCAGATCGCCGGTCAACCGCGCCCCGTCATGGATGAGGCAACCCGCGAAGAGCTGCTCGACTTGTTTGGCAACAGCGAGAACTTCAACAACCAGCGTGGCAACTGCTTCAACGCTGGCATGGCCATTTCTTTCGCCGCGCCGCCCGCCGAGCCGGTCGACGTCGTGGTTTCGGTCTCTTGCAACACGGTCGCCGGCTACGGCTTCCAGTGGCCACATCAGAACAACTACGGAATGACCATGCCGACCAACCAGAAACTGGTCGGCATCTTCCAGAGCCTGTTCGGGGCGCCGCCAGCCTCGTGAGCTGTGCGGCTCGTCGGGCGACAGCTCGTCGGGCGGCAGCTCGTTCGGCCACCTCTGATTGGGTGCGCTCATGAGTGCAGCTCGCTCGCTCGCGTTGGCTGCGGGCAGCGGCGTATTGCTCTTGCTCGCACTTGCTCGGCCGACCGTCACGGCTGGCCCGCCGGCCACCAGCAGCGCACGGCGAACCACTTCCCATCAGGCGGCAGTACCGCCGAGCGGCTCGGCCACGATGTCGGAGCCGCAAATCGCCATCGATCGAGACGGCGGCGTGGCGCGCTGCACCATCCCTGATCGCGGCCAAGGTCCCTACGGCCCTTGGCAACGCTCGGACATCGCCTCGATGGTGGTTCCCGAGCCGCCGCCTACCGACCGCTTCGACCTGATGCTTCACTTTCATGGTGGTGACGCAGCACGTCGCGTGGTCGCGCCTGCGGCGCTCGATCTGGTGATCGCCGCCGTCGATGCAGGCAACGGCTCAAAGCGCTACGCCGAGACCTTTTGGGGCCCCGAGCCTCTCGAAAGCATCCTCGCCGAGGTCGAGCGCAAACTCGCTCCTGCAAAGCTCGACCGTTTCATCATCACTTCGTGGAGCGCTGGCTACGGCGCAGTTCGTGAGTTGCTCCGTCATCATCCCGAGCGTCCCGACGCGGTCGTTCTGCTCGACTCCTTGCACGCCTCCTACCTCGACAAGGGCGCCGCCACCAACGAGCTGGCCCGCGCTGGGCTCGAACCGTTCTTGAATCTGGCTCATCGGGCGGTGGAGGGCGAGCTGGTGATGGTGCTCACCCACTCCGAGATCCGGCCCCCCAACTATGCCTCGACCAGCGAAGTTGCCAGCTGGCTCATTGGCGAGCTAGATGGGCGAAGACGCTACGGTGGTTTGCTGCCGGCCCACGGCGTGGAGCTCAAAACCCGTTTCGACCGAGGCAAGCTACACATCCGTGGTTACACCGGCACGGGCAAGCCCGCTCATTGTGCTCACTTGATGTTGCTTGCCGACATCCTACGCGACGACGTGTTGCCAGCGCTGCGCTGAGCTCGGGCCAACACCTCTCGAGCATTGTCGATGGGGTCAGGTCACTGGGGTCAGGTCGATGGGGTCAGGTCAATTCGGTTTGACGCAGGCTCCGTATTCGATCGAGCCCACCGTGGCTGGATTCATGAACCCAACACAGGTGTAGCCCACTTCACAGTTGCCGTTGGGCGGCATGCTGCACCATTGGGCGCAGATCGACACCATGTTCACCCCGACGCAACCATGCCCTGGTTTGCATTGATTGCTCGACACGCAGGTATCTCCTGCGTTCTTGCTGCCCACTCCAGTGCAGTAGGTGAACCAATTGGGTGGATCGCCGAACGCGTTCAGCTCGCATTTCATTTCGGGTTTTTCAAAACAACCCGTATCAGTCACCGGATCACAGTTCTGGGTGCACAAGCTGGCCGCGCCGCCGGAGACCTGATGAAAGCAAATCCCACCTGGCGCTGCGCAATCCTGGTCAGAGTTGCAGTACTTGTGGCAAACACCAGAGCCGCCGGTGAGGTTGTTGTAGCAAAGGTGGCCAGCGGTGCAGTTGTTGGCGCATTTGTAGCCGAGCTCCACCATCCCCTCGGCCACGCACGTGCGCTTACCAGTCTTTAGGTGACAGCGCTCACCGACGGGACATCCGCACTGGGGCAACACCAGCTTGCACGGATCTTCCTCGCAGGTAGGCGCCTCGCCCCCTGTCCCGCCCTGACCACCGAGACCGCCGCTGCCGCCGACTGCACCACCACCTCCGCCCGTCGCCCCGCCAGTTCCGGTGCTGGTGGTGGCTGGTTCCGTCTCCTGCGCCGGCTTACGCCCCGCAGCACAGGCCGGCGCCATAGCCGCTGCAAAGCATCCGATGACCACCACCGCCGCTACCAGCCGAAGCGGCCCCCCCAAGTTCGTTGTCGCCATACTCAAGCCCAAGCTATCGCGTGAAACGTGTTCCTAGCTCAAGTTTACCCCAATTGCGATGAGCCGTGAGTTCGGAACAGCTGGAGCACCGCTTGGCGCTGCTCAAATCAATAGGCTTTCGCGAATAGCACACGGCGCTCGCTGGGCTTGCCGGTCAGCACGCACTTGCCGGGCTCGGCCCCTTCCTGCAACGGTATGCAGCGAATCGTCACCTTCATGTCCTTGGCTTTTTCTTCGACCTCGGCGTCGCCCGACCAGTGGGCCATCGCGAAGCCGCCATGCAGACCAGAGCCAGATGCTGGCGGCTCGAAGAACTCGACCAGCTCGTCCCAGCTGTCGATGTCGCGGGTATGCTCAGCGCGGCTGCTGACCGCCCGCTGGAACAGTGAACGCTGAATTTCATCTAGTATCTCAGCGGCTTGCGCGACGAACTGGACACTGGGCACGCTCTGCTTGTCGCGCGGACCTTGGTCTCGTCTAATGTACACGAGCGCGTCTGCCTCCACGTCGCGGGGGCCCACTTCGACGCGGATCGGTACGCCCCGCTTGATCCAGCTCCAGCTCTTCTCACCCCCGCGCAAATCGCGATCGTCAATCTGCACCCGTAGCGGCTCGCCGGCGAAGCGCTGCTCACGTAGCTCGGCCGCCAAAGCCTCGACAGCGGCCATGACCTTGTCGCGCGTGTCGTCGCGGTAGATGGGCAGCAGAACGATGTGAGCCGGCGCGATGCGTGGCGGCACGACCAGGCCGTCATCATCACCATGAGTCATGATCAGTGCACCGACCAAGCGTGTCGAAACCCCCCATGAAGTCGTCCAGGCGTATTCCTCTTGCTCCTGTTTGTTCTGGAATTTGATGCCGCTGGCCTTCGAGAAGTTCTGACCGAGGAAGTGAGAGGTGCCTGCTTGTAGGGCCTTGCGATCTTGCATCATGGCTTCGATGCAGAAGGTATCCACCGCGCCGGGAAAGCGTTCGGCTTGTGTTTTGCGTCCCTTGATGACGGGGATGGCCATGTGCTGCTCGGCGAAGGTGCCGTAGACATCGAGCATTCGTTCGGTCTCTTCGATGGCCTCGGCTTCGGTGGCATGCGCGGTGTGACCCTCCTGCCAAAGAAACTCCGCCGTACGCAGAAACATGCGGGTACGAAGCTCCCAGCGCACCACGTTGGCCCATTGGTTGATGAGCAGCGGCAAGTCGCGCCAGCTGCTGACCCAATTGGCAAACGAGGCTCCGATGATGGTCTCGGAGGTGGGTCGCACGATGAGCGGCTCGTCGAGCTTGGCATCGGGATCGACGATCAACCCACCTTCAGGCCCCTCGACCAAGCGATGGTGAGTCACTACTGCACATTCTTTGGCGAAGCCCTCGACGTGGGTGGCCTCCTTCTCCAAGAAGGACTTTGGGATGAACAAGGGAAAGTAGGCGTTCTGGTGGCCAGTCTCCTTGAACATGCCGTCCATGATCCGCTGCATGTTCTCCCAGATGGCGTAGCCCCAAGGCTTGATCACCATACAGCCACGCACCGGAGAGCTCTCGGCGAGGTCAGCAGCGCGAACCACCTGTTGATACCACTCGGGATAGTTCTCGACCCGGGTGGGAGAAATGCCCGTCCTGCCCTTCTTCTTCTTGCTCACACGAGCGCTTGTAGAGCGTGGAAAGCGCAGCCGCAAGCGGCTCAGACCGTCAGGGGTGCATGGATGCGATTGGCGTCGCCTGAAGGCCCCCATCCGCCTCGTGGATCTGGCGATCGTCGGCATATGCATTGGAGATCATTAGCGACTGCTATCGGGCACGGAGGTTGCTCTACACAGCATCACCCGCCACCAGCGGCGGCCCTAGCCAAAAGGAGTCGACCTATGACCAGCCCACGTTCTCACCTGTTTCGCCGCTACACTCTCGCAGCAGCCCTACCCTTGTTGGGCCTCACGCTCGGGGCTCCGTCCTGCCTCGAGATCGAGCAGGAGCAAGACGAGGCTGTCGACGCATGCCCAGCATGCGCGCTACCCGCTCCGCAGTTCAGCGTCGTGGCAGGGACGACCCAGAAGATCTGCCAGCTGACCGGCGACACGGACTTTCAGACCGATGAGCCTACCCCAAACGCGACCAGCACTCGCTTTCGAGCATTTGGGACCGATCTGGGCTCGTCCTTCGAGCACGATGGCAAGCTGTGGTTCTTGTTTGGCGACACGGTCACCGACCTTGCCGGCGCCACCGAAGACAAGAACCCCGAGGACGCTGACTCGATCGCCTTCACGACGGACGACAATCCGGTCGACTGCGTGGCGCTGGACTTCGTGAGCCACCCCGACGATCCCGGTTGGTTCAAGGCGCCGGTTGTCCCCGGAGTGAACCTGGGTGCTTCCGAGGTTCCCCTCGACGGCATCAGCTCGGCCGGCCACATGTACGTGTGGTTCGCGACCGACGAGATGAGCCGCTCAGTGCTGGCCCGGTCGAGTGACAACGCACAGAGCTTCAGCAAAATCTACGACTTCAGCAGCAACCACTTCATCAACATTTCAGCGGACTTGATGCCCGATGAGGCGATGGTGGGGCTCGATCCTTCCCCCGGCGGATGGGTGCTGCTGTTCGGAAGCGGCAAGTGGCGCAAGAGCGACATCTACCTCGCTGCGGCGCCCCTTGCGGACATCGAGAATCCCGATGCGTTACGGTTCTTCGCTGGACGCGAGGCGGACGGACGACCGGTGTGGAGTCCGTCGGAATCCAAGGCCGTCGCCGTGATCGACACCCAGAACCCGCTACCGGAAAACCCTGATGCGGAAGGCTGCGTTGGTGAGCTATCGGTACACTACAACAAGGTCGCCGAAGCCTGGATCGCCAGCTACAACTGCGAGTTCGTTCGGATCGATCTTCACACCGCAGCGCTCCCCTGGGGTCCCTGGAGCGATCCAGTCGTCGTCTTCGACACGGCCAAGGATGGCTGGTGCACGATGCTGAGCGTGCCCGGAGAATGTGACCATCTTGGCATCCCGGGCAACGAAGCCGAGGTCGGCTCCCCCTACGCCCCCTACATCATCGAACGCTACACCAAGGGAAATCGCGACAAGGCGACGCTCTATTTCACGATGTCGACCTGGAATCCCTACGAAGTTCAACTGATGAAGACCGAGATCAAGCGCCAGTAGCAACTGCCTGCACTTGGGTGCATTTGTGTTGGCGATCACAATTGCACCACACTACCCTCCCGCCGCCATGCGCTACACGTTTACGATTCCCGCGTTGTTGTTGCTCGTCTCCCCATTGCTCAGCGGTTGCGAGCAGAACCCGACAGCCGCGTCGAAAGACACGTCCAAGACGTCCGCCAGCTCGGCTTCGACAACGACTGCTGCTGCCAAGAACCACTTCGGCGCAGCTTTCAAGCTCACCAAGGGCGAGCCGCTACGCGCCGCCATTGCCCGTGCTGCCAAGGCCGCCAGCCCAGCGGCGAGCGGCAGCGCCAGCACCGCGGCCAGCGCTGGGACTGATAGCGCCTGCGCGGACGACGCACCAATCGATTCCTGCGAAGGCGCGAACAACAACGAGCAAGGCGAGAAGGTACGAGTCAGCGGGATTGTCGAGTCGGTCTGCCAGAAGGCCGGCTGCTGGATGGTGCTCAAGGACGGCGACGTCAAAGCCCGCATCTTCACCAAGCAGGACAACTTCTTCTTGCCGAAGAACATCGCCGGCAAGAAGGCCGAAGCGGAGGGGACGCTGCGCGCCCGCACGATCACGAAGAAGTTCGCCAAGCACCTCGAGGAAGACAGAGGCGGCGACCCGAGCAAGATCACGAGCGGCAGCAGCGAGTACCTCATGACCGCTACGGCGGTCGCGCTCAAATAGCCCGAGCCGCCGCCCACGACAAAAGGGACAAATCAAAAAGGCACGGAGCGCTCGCGCCCTCCGTGCCTTCTGTCTTTGTGCCTTCTGTCTTTGTGCCTTCTGTCTTTGTGCCTTCTGTCTTTGTGCCTTCTGTCTTTGTGTCTGCTACCTGGTGGCGCGCTTTTCGATGCGCTTGGCGATCACCTTGAGCGCGCTGAGCGTGGACGCATCGGCACTCGAAGCCTCGTTATTGACGATGGCGCGGGTGTCGATGTGCTTGACCATCGTCAGCCCGACCCGATGGGCATCGCGCGTGTCGCGGTCGCCGAAGCGCAGATAGCTGCGCACCAGTGCTACGGCCAAGAGCTTGCGCACCTTGGCACCTTCGGCCGCCCATTGCGGACCTTTGGCTTGCCAGGCCCAGCTCGAGCCGAGCTTGCCCAACGACCTGGCGATGAGCCTCGCCTCGCCTGGGCTGCCGACCGTTGCGAGCTCAGCAGTGAGCAGCTTGGCCGCTGCCAGGCGCCGACATTGGCCCAGCCCATGGATCGCAGACGTGCGCTTTTGGCCAGCGCTCAGCGAGACCCGTAACAGCTCGAGACTGCTCGCGTCACAGAGCTTGCCCATCGCCTCTCCGGCCGTTTGCTCGACTGGATGGCTCTGCTTGCCCTTGAAGATGGCGTGCAGCACCGCTGCCGAACGGACATCGCGCAAAACGCCAACCGCCTCGAGCATCCCCACCTTCAGGGCTTCCCACTCGTGAGCAGCAGCGCCGCGGCGTGGCGGCTCTTTGATGGCCAACGCTTCCAGCATCGGCAAAAGCGCCGACTTGCCGAGGCGACGCAGCTCCCGTCCCACCAAAGGCACCGGATTGCGCTGCTTGAGGTAACCCTCAGGCAGATGGCCCTTGACGTCGTGGACCTCTTTGAACGCCGTAGGATTGCTTTGCTTGAGCGCCGCAATTTCGGCGAGCAGCTTGACGCGCTCGGCTTGAGGAATGTCCGTAGCCTTGGCTGCCAGCCCGTTAGCACTCGCCAGCGAGCTGAGCAGCAATGTGGCGGCCGCCAACGCAGCGCCCAACAGTCTCATCGTAGTGCGGCTCATTGCATCGCCTCCCACCATTTGATGTCAGCTTGGGGTGGTCCTTCTTGGTTGGTGCCGCAGTGCACCTCACCCATTTTGATGTGGTAGCCAGTCCAGTCGTCGGTGAAGTACACCTTCAGACCCTGACCATCGAACCCGAGCTGCTCAGCCGAGGTGCCCAGCCGGTCCTGCAGATCCTTCTTGAGGGCATCGGCACCGTCGATGTTCGGCCCAAAGGGATCGGCAATCACGATGTAGTCGTGAAACACCAGCGAGTTCACGGTACCGGGGTTCCAGGCAACCATCGAGCCGTAGTCGACCTCGAACAGGTAGGGGATCTCGATGATTTCGTCGTCCTTCAGACCAACCTCGGTCTTCATGGTCGCCAGCATGCCGTCGATTTCCGCTTGGGACTGGTCCGACCAGGTCATCAGATCCTGGTCAGCCAAAGTGTCGTCAATCGAGATGGCGGCGCTCTTGTTGCCATGCCACATCTTGCCGACGAACAACTCGACGGCGCCGTGACCGGCGGTCTGCCAATCCTTGAGCATCTTCACAGCCAAGGAGGGCGAGCCCACCAGCAGCTTCCAACCGCGCTCGGTGTTGGCGGGCACGTAGCTGAACACCTCGTCGATGTGACCTACTGCCAGCCAGCTGGTCTTGACCGAGATGGCCGGAGCTTGCACCAGCTGCGCCTCGTAGAAAGCCTTGGTCTCAGCCAAGACCCCCGAGCCGTAGGCGATGCGCCCGTAGGGGTAATGCTGCCCGTTGTCAGGATTGGTGTACGCCGGAACCAGGTCGTGGTTGCCATGCGAGTCGTACGAATTGCCCGTATGCGGCTTCTTGTAGACGACAAAGTAGCCGGTATCCCAACCTAGGTGGCCAGCGGGAGCGGGTAGCTTGAGCCAATTCACCGGCAGCCCCGCGTCGTTGCCCGTTCGCCCCCAGGGCCGCGGCATCGCCAGCCGCATTCCGTGCACCTTGCCGTCGGGCGCCGGTATCGACGCGAATCCCGTCTGCATCCAGTCTTCCGTCCAGCGATCGTTCCAGTTGGTGATCTTGTTGTAGAAGATCTCCGCCGCCGTGGTCGCTGTCTCGATCCCCTGAACGAACACGTTGGAGACCACGTTGGAGTAGATGGTGTCGTAGGTCTTGGTCAGGTTCCCGAACAGGATCCAGGGAGCCACGCGCGTCTGAACCCGATCGATGCCGTCAGGTAGCTCATCGGTCTTGATGGGCTCGGCAGCGCCTGGCTCGAAGATCTGCCAGTCGAGGGTGACCACGCCGCTCCAAGGCTCCACCTGCCCGTTGGCCGGGTTGGTGCTGGTCGCCGTGTGCAAACCGACCAGCGTCCGACCCTCGATTCCAAACAAGACACCAGAGACGATATCGTCGTAGCTCAGCTGCACGGCGTGAGGCGGACAAGTCGTGTCTTCAGGGGCACACTTGTCGGCGCCAATCGCCAGCTGCCAGGTGCCGTCGGCGGCGAAACGGAACACGCGAACGTGCGGCAAGCTCATCGCATCGACGCTCAGCCAACCGACCGAGTCCTTGGGCACGTCAGGCCAGGCGCGGATGACGATGGGGGCATAGTCGGCCTGATCGGCGTTGTTGTCAGGCAAGATGTTGGCGAAGTTGTCCTCAGCGTCGGGCACTCCGTTGAAGTCATCGTCGTCGAGGTTGGGCAAGAACGACGCCCCGTACTGAATCGACCAGATGTCCTCGCCGGTGTTGTCGGCCTCGTCGACCAACCCATCACGGTTGGTGTCGACCAGCAGATCGATGATGACGGGTGGCGGCCCTGGTGGTGGTGGCTCGTCGTCAGCGGTAGTGCCGCTGCAAGCCCCCGCCGCAAGCACCGCAGCCAGCGGCCATATCCACTTCGTGGTCAATCGCTTCACAGGTTGCTCCTCGCAGGAAGGGTGTGTGGTGGTGTAGCGGACACATGCCAAGTGGGGAGGACCCGACACACGCCTCAAGAATTCCGGACCAGACCAACCTCCTGAGAGGCCACACTGGCCTAGTCCGTGGGTATTGTATCCTGCCGCCGTCCGCTTTGCATCCGAGTTTGCCCCGCTGCATATAGCACGCACCCGAAGTTGCTCATCCGTCGCACTTTTGCTTTGCGTCTTGCCCGACGCAGTTTGTCGTTCTGCAGCGAAACTGCAAAACGGCTACAGTGCCCGCGATGAGCGGACGGTTGTGGGACAAAGGCGGCGCCAGCGACGCCGAGATGATGCGCTACACGGCTCGGGATGACTGGCAGCTCGATCAGCGGCTGCTCGGCTACGACCTGCGCGCTACGCTCGCCCATGCTCGCGGTTTGGGCCGTATTGGCGTGCTGGATGAAACCGAGCTCGAGGCCATGGAGGGCGCCATCGAGGAGCTGCTGCGGCGTTACGAAGCCGGCGAGCTGCTGTTGAGCGAGGCGGACGAGGATGGCCACAGCGCCATCGAAACAGCCCTAATCGAGACGCTCGGCGAAGCAGGCAAGAAGGTCCACACCGGCCGTAGCCGTAACGACCAAGTGCTCGTAGCGCTACGTCTGTACGAGCGGGACGCCCTCGACGACATGGCTTCGGCTGCCCGGTCGGGCGCCGCGGAATTACTCGACTTGGCCGAGCGAGAGGCCCGTACGCCGATGCCCGGCTACACCCATCTGCAGAGAGCCGTGCCTTCCTCGGTGGGTCTTTGGGCGGCAGCCATCGCCGAAGGTCTGGCCGACGCCATCGACTCGATCAGCGCTGCACGCAAGCTGGTCGACCGCTGTCCGCTGGGCACTGCTGCGGGTTTTGGCGTCAACTTGCCCCTCGACCGTGACGGGGTTGCCCGCGAGCTGGGCTTCGCTGCTTTGCAGATCAACCCCATGGCCGCGCAGGCCGCGCGCGGAATCGTCGAAGTTCAGGTACTGACGGCCGCCTGGCAGCTGATGGCTACCATTCGGCGCTTTGCTTGGGATCTGTCGCTGTTCTGCAGCAGCGAGTTTGCCTTCGTGTCGCTCGATGAAGCGCTAACAACGGGTTCGTCCATCATGCCCAACAAGCGCAACCCCGACGAGGTCGACTTGATGCGGGCAGCCTGCGGCGTCGTTCAGGGCCGCTGCCGAGCGGGTACCAGCGCGACTTGCAACTGACGAAGGCTCCCCTGTTGCGCGCCATCGACGAAACCTTGGCGACGAGCCGCATGCTGCCCCGCGTCATTGCCGGCATGAGCTTGGATCGGAATCGCATGCGCGCGGCCATCACGCCCGAGTGTTACGCCACGGACCGAGCGGTGGAGCTGGCCGTGGCTGGAATGCCCTTCCGACAGGCCTACCAAAAGGTCGCCAGCGAGATCGCACAGCTCGGCAGCGGCGATCCCGATGCCAGCATCGCCGCGCGAACCAGCCCCGGCAGCTGCGCCGATCTGCGGCTGGACGAGATTCGCAAACGGCTGTAAGCCGTCGCATGGCCGGCGACCCCAAGACCGACGAGCTGATCTACGGCATCGATGACGTTCCGCCCATCGGCGAAGCGATCACGCTTGGCTTTCAGCACTACCTGACCATGTTCGGCTCGACAGTGGCGATCCCGCTACTGCTGGCCCCGAAGCTGGGCATCGACAAGGATCCGGCCAAGCTCGGCACGCTCATCGGCACGATGTTCTTCGTCAGCGGCATCACCACGCTGCTGCAGACCACGATCGGCAACCGCTTGCCGATCATTCAGGGCGGAACCTTCTCGTTTTTGGGCCCGGCCTTCGCAGTCTGCACGGCGGCCGCCGCCAACGGGCATGGCTTCGAAATCCGCATGCAAGAGCTCCAAGGCGCCATCATCGCGGGCGCCGTGGTCGAAGCTGGGCTCGGCGCCAGCGGTTTGGTGGGCAAGGTGCTCCGCTTCATTGGCCCCATCACCATCGCGCCGACCATCGCGCTCATCGGTTTGGCGTTGTTCAAGTTCGGCGCGCCAGTGGCCGGCGAACACTGGGGGATCGGCGGGCTGACCATCGCGCTGATCATTCTGTTCAGCCAGTACCTGCGCAAGAAAGCACGCGCTTTCGAGCTGTTCCCTATCCTACTGGCGATTCTGCTGGCCTGGGCTGTAGCTGGGTTGCTCACCGCCAGTGGTGCTTTTGGTGTCGGCCATCCTGCCCACGTGTCCTTCGACAAGGTGCAGCATGCGCCTTGGCTGCGTGTCCCCTACCCCTTCCAATGGGGCTGGCCACGATTCGGAGTGGCGGCGGCCATCGGTATGTTTGCCGGCTACCTCGCATCCATCGTCGAATCGGTGGGCGACTACTACGCCTGTGCCAGGCTCTCCGGTGCGCCTCCTCCTGACGAGAAGACCGTCAATCGAGGCATCACCATGGAGGGAATCGGCTGCCTCATCGCCGGCATGTTCGGCACAGGCAACGGAACGACTTCCTACAGCGAGAACATCGGCGCCATCGGCCTGACCCGCGTGGGCAGCCGGCGGGTCGTGCAGATGGGTGCGGCCATCATGTTGGTCTTGGGCGCGGTCGGCAAATTCGGGGCGCTGTTCACCACGATCCCCAAGCCCATCGTCGGCGGGATGTACTGCGCGATGTTCGGCATGATAGCCTCTGTGGGGCTGTCCAACCTGCAATTCGTCAACCTCAACTCGGCGCGAAACCTGTTCATCATCGGCTTCGCGTTCTTCATGGGGCTGTCGCTGCCTGAGTACTTTGCCGCCCATGCCCTCAGCTTCGAGCCCAAATGGCTCGCCGACATCATCAACACGGTCTGCAAGTCGGGCATGGCCGTCGGCGCCATCATCGCCGTCTTCCTCGACAACACCGTGCCAGGAACGGACGAAGAGCGAGGCATCACCGCTTGGGCTGCAGCAGCGACGGGCACCGACGACGCTGCTAAGCTGGACGAGTCATGATGGCCGGGGCGAAGAGCAAGCTGTTGTTGCTGGCGGGCGCAGCCAGCCTGCTCGTGGGCGGAGCCCAACACGATGCGAAGACGAGCACGGCAGTCGCCAAGCCTGCTCAGAGCGCAACATCTGCCAACTTCGCACTGGCACCGAGCGTGGCTCTGGTGACGACCAGACCAGGCGCTACTGAGAGCTCATGGTGGCTTGCACATCGAGCAGCTGCCCCTACCAAGCTCGGGCACTTCAGCCATGGCGGCCGGGGTGACGTGCGCGCGACAGTGCTCGCGCGGAGCGATCACAGCTTGGTCGCCACCGCCCCAACGAACACGGGTCGCGATCGCTCCTTTGACGGCGGCCTGTGGCGACTCGACGCCAACGGAACCGCACAGCAGCTGTGTCTTCAGGTGGCCCACGCAAGCCGCCCGCTGGTCACGCCTGCTGGGCAGGCACTGGTCGCTCGCGGAGTCGCCGGCCCCACCCTTCCCGATCAGATGCGTGTCGACGATTTGACCATCGACGCGATCGATCCGGCTAGCGGCGCCATCACCACCTTGCTGCACCAGCCCGGCTATCTCTTGCATTTGGCCGGGATCCACGGCGGCGAGGTGATTGTCTATCGTCTCGCACCAGCCGGCGCCGATCTGATCGCCATCGACCTCACCACGGGGGTGCTTCGGTCCTTGCTCAGCCCCATGGTCGCCTTCGCGCGTGACTTTTCAGTGGATCACGCCGGCGGCCGGCTGATCTTTCGTAACCGTCACGAAACCGATTCGCGTCGCTGGGTGGTCGACGCGCTCGAGCTGACGCCCAGCGGGTCCGGAGCAGCGCTCAAGCGGCTCTACTCGGGCACCAGCTTCTCGCTTGCGCCGCACGCGTGGCCTGGCGGCGCGGTCGCGATCAATCCCGGTCAACGCGGCTTGCGGCTGCTGTCGTCTTCAGATCCCGTCAGCCCACCGCTGGGCCCGGGCGTCGATCTGGTTAGCGCGCGGAGCCAAGACCCACCTTTCGTCGCTATCGAGCACAGCCGCGCCGGCAAGCTGTCGCTGCCTTACCTGCTCGATCGCTACAGCGGCGCAATCCAGCCACTACCGTTCGGCCGCCTCGCACGGGTCGCCATCGCAGGTTTCGTCGACGCAAAGAGCGGAGGGCAGCCATGAGGCGCTTGCTCCCCCGAACGCTGCTGGCCCCGCTGGTGCTTGCCCTGCTGACCCTGAGCGCGCCAGCATCTGCGTACTGCCCCTGCTACACCCTGAGCAGTAGCAGCAACAACAAGAACTGCGGCATCGAAGCGGTGGAAGGTACCAACCCGACCACCGCCCAGTGGCAGCCCATCTTCGATTTGGTCTCTCAGGGCCCGGCCGCGTGGGGTGACAAGGGGCCGAGCGTCAGCGACATCGGCCAGGGTTGTGGCAAGCCCGAGGCCTACCACACCGTCGAGGCGCGTTTTCCGTGCGAGCTACTCAAGGCGATCGCCCAAGCCGAGTCGGGCTGGACCCAATTCTGTGTGCCTTCGACTCCGGCTGATCAAAAAGGCGGCCCCTCACGCACGATCATCTCTTTCGATTGCGGCTACGGGATCGCCCAGGTGACCAGCGGTATGCACATCGGCGAGTCGCCCAGCTATGACCGCGAGCGCGTAGCCTCCGACCCAACCTACAACCTGGCCACTGGCACCCGAATTCTCGCGGCGAAATGGAAGGCCACCGAGTGCGTCGGCGACAATCAGCCCACCATCATCGAGCACTGGTACACAGCAACCTGGGCCTACAACGGCCTGGCCTACTCCAACAACCCCAACAACCCCAACTACGATCCCAACCGCGGCATCTACAATCCCGATGTTGGCGGCTCTCGCCCCTACCAAGAGAAGGTCTTTGGGCGCATGGAGCATACCAAGGGCAAATGGGATCCCACCGAGGTTGCCTACCCCAACCCTGGCGATATCGGCACCAAGAGTAAGCCGCCCGCGCTGCCCGAGCCCAACTGCGCTACGCCCACCAACTGCAACAAGACGCGGCCCACCCATGTGACTGCTTGCGAGCCCGGCAGCCAAGGTGGCGGTGGTGCTGGCGGCAGTGCAGGAGGCGCGATGGGAGGTGGCGGAGCTGGAGCCGCGGCGGCTGGCGGCGGCTACGAGCAAGGGGGCGCAGGCGGCGCGGACAGTGAGCTGTTCGTGCCGAGTTTGGGCGTCGCAGGCGAAGGTGACGGCTGCAACTGCCGCTTCGTCGCTTCGCCGAGCCATGACTCCCGAACCGTTGCACCGCTCATGCTGCTGCTCGCCGGCGCCCTAATGCGCAGGCGGCGGCTCGGGGTGCGTCACTCTTGAGGGCGAACGTGGTCGGGGCCGAGCGACGGTCATGCCCCAAGGGCGCACCCAAGCGTCATTCTTGAGGTAGTTGCGCTGGGGCGCGGTGACGCGCCCTGGCGTCTTCTTCGTGGTCGGGGCCGAGCGGGTGCGCGACGGGGTGCGCGTGGTCGTGACCGGGGCGTGAGCGTGGTCGTGAGTTTGTCCGGTTTATCCCCTCCCGCAACCTTCCGAAATGTGGCCGTCCCGGGAGGGATAAACCGCCCGAGACTCCCCTACATTGATTTCGGAGTTATGAGACGGCCTCTAAACCCCGCCCCTACGGCCATTCTGTTTCCGTGCGGACGCGGTGCGGGCGGGGGTAAACCGCCCGAGATGCCCCTACCGCCATTCGGGGTCCCGCACGCCGATTCGGATGCGGACGCGGAGGCGGACGCGGATGCGAATGCGGACGCGGAGGCGGACCCGGCTGCGGATCCGGATGCGGACGCGGATGCGGACTACGCCGACCCGAACGCAAACGCTACACAATCTCCTCGCGGCTTGCGCGCCGCCTGCGCGTCGCCTGCGCACGGTTCTGCTAGCCTCTGAGGCATGGCTAGAAGCGTGAGCGAGCAGGCGCCGCAGCATCTGAGCGGGCCGCGCCGAAGGATCGTCGCTCTGGCGACGGGAGGGTCATGAGATGAGCTCTAGCGTATTGGTCGTCGAGGACGAGCCTGCCATCGCCGAGTCGCTCGCGTATTCACTGCGCCGGGAAGGCTACACGGTGCAGCTCGCGGCAACACTGGCGGCTGCTGCCCCGAAAATCGAGGACTGCGACCTAGTCATCCTCGACTTGATGCTACCCGACGGCAGCGGCTTCGATCTGCTTGCCGACTTGCGACGCCTTCCCTCCGCCCCAGCCGTCATCATCTTGTCCAGCCGTGACCACGAGGCCGATCGGGTCGCCGGCTTGGAGACAGGAGCCGACGACTACGTCACCAAACCATTCTCACCCCGTGAGGTCGTCGCCCGGGTTCGCGCCGTGTTGCGCCGAGCCAGCAGCGCCAACGGGCCGCAACCCTCCGCAGCCAAGTCGACCACCGCCCTTTCCGCCGATCCCGACACCCGGCGCGCCGCCATCGACGGTCGTCCCCTCGAGCTGACCCGAGTGGAATTCGACCTGCTCGCGTGCATGCTCAGCGCCCCTGGGCGTGTTTACACCCGGGCCCAGCTCATCGAACGCATTTGGGGGGACAACTTCGCCATCACCGACCGCACCGTCGACTCTCACGTCAAGGCCTTGCGACGCAAGCTCAGCGAGGCTGGGGGCGATTCACAACTCATCGAGACCGTGCGCGGCGTGGGCTATCGGGTGAGTGATCAACCGCGGAGCAACACTCAGGCGGCCAAGACGAGCTGACATGGCACAGATGATCGCCGTCGCGGCCGGCGCCATCGGCCTCATCGTATTCGTGTCGTTCATCGCGGCGCGGCTCGTGCGGGCGCGCACTGCAGGCATGTCGGTTCGCATGCAGATCTTCTTGGCGCTTTCGCTGATCGTCGGTGCGTTTGCGTTTGGCTTGGGCCTGATGGTGCTCGATCGGGTCAAAGCGCGAGCGGATCTGGTAGGGCGCGAAGCAGCGCTAGGCGAAGCGCGGGCCATCGCGGCATTGGTGAGCGCCGAGATGGCAGCGAGCGGGGCGACCCTGCGTGATGTCGCGGCTCGACTGAAGGGTGCCGAGCGCATGGGTGCGGTGGGGGGGCCTCACTTGGCTCTGTTCGATACCCACAATCAGCCCGTTTTTGCCAGCGGTCGCTCGCCTGAGGAGGACGGTACGGTCTCGGCACGCGTCCCTATTCTGATCGGCGAACGCGTTGTCGGTCATGCACGGGTCGTCAAACCCACGTTGGTAATCCGCCAGACCTTGGCGGATTTCGCCCCCACGATCCTCATCATCAGCGTCCTGCTGGGCGCGGTGGCCGCCGCCGCCGCGGCCTTGATCGGTCGCACCATCGCCAGCCCCATCGAGACCCTCACGCGCTTCACCGAGCGGGTGAGCCAGGGCGACCGCCGCGCCCCCGCACCGCTCGGCCACGGTCGCGAGGTCATGCGACTGTCGCGGGCAGTCGACTCGATGCGACGAGAACTGCAGGGCCGACCCTTTGTCGAGACGTTCGCCGCCGATTTGTCGCACGAGCTCAAGAACCCAGTCGCCGCCATTCGAGCCAGCGGCGAGGTGCTTCGTGACGGCGCCTTGGCCGAGCCGGAGGAGGCCGAACGCTTTGTCGAGCGCATCTTGGAGGCCACCGGGCGTATCGAAACCCTGTTGGGCGATCTGCTCAGCCTGGCGCGCCTCGAAGCCCGCGGGGTGCAGGATGCCGCGCTGGTGGATCTTGCCCAGCCCGCACGACGCACCGTCGAAGCGGCACGTGTGCTCGGTGCGGATGTGACGTTGCAGGTGGATGGCAACCCGCAGGTGCGTGGTGACGAAGCCTGGTTGACACGGGCGATCGAAAACCTGGTCGACAATGCCAGAATCCACGGCGGCGAAGGCGCCATCGTGATCCGCGTCGACCGCCGAGAAGAGCAGGTGCGCTGCAGCGTGCTCAATCCAGGACATGTAAGCGATGGTGTGAAGTCGCGAATATTCCGGCGGTTTGTCACCACCCGCGCTGACCGCGGCGGGACAGGGCTCGGACTACCCATCGTGCTCGCAATCGCTGAGGCCCACGGTGGGCTCGTCGAATGCGTCCAAGCCGGCCCGCCTGAGGTGGAGCTGCGCCTCAGCTTGCCCGCCGCATGATTGGCCTTCCTCCTCGAGCCCGGACCCTGCAATTCGTTCACTTGCTACTCCGAGCCCGGCAATTCCTAACCCTTCAATTCCTAACCCTTCAATTCCTAGCCCTGCAATTCCGATAACTTGAGTGTGGTTCCTACATCTGCACACAATCTCCACGAGAAAATGCGCGCGTTTTTCATTATGGTGCCTCATTCTTAGTGTCGAAAATTCGACACCTCAGCACCATCGTTACCGCTCGAAGCAATATGAACGCCCCAAGCCATATCGCGATCATCACCGATGGAAACGGCCGCTGGGCCCAACAGCACGGCCACGACCGCGCCGAAGGGCACAGGCGTGGCAGCCAAGCAGCTGAGCTCGCGTATCGCGCCTGCCATAGCCGCGGCATTCAACACATGACGCTCTATGGGTTCAGCGACGCCAATTGGAAACGTCCCAAGCAAGAAGTCTCGATGCTCATGCAGCTGTGCGCCCAATTCGCCGCAGAGCATCGTGAGGAATGGGTCCACAAGGGCATCGCTCTTCACGTAATTGGCGATTTGGACGAGCTCCCGACACCGACCCGCCGAGCCGTCGAGCAGACGGTCGAAGCAACGGCAGGCGGCAAGAGCATGGTGCTGACCCTGGCGCTCGGCTACGGCTGCCGCAACGACCTGGTTGGCGCCGTTCGCGCCATCGCCGCGCGGGCCCAAGCGGGCATGCTGCTACCGGAGGAGGTCGACGAGCGCTCACTGAGGCAGTTCATGACCACCAGCAACATCCCCGACCCCGATCTGGTCATCCGCACCGGCGGACAAAAGCGCATGAGTGACTTCCTGCTCTTCGAGAGCGCCAATGCCGAGCTGTTTTTCTGCGACAAGTTGTGGCCCGACTTCGACGAAGCGACCCTCGACGCCGCAATCGCGGCCTACAACCAGCGGCAGCAATGCATGTTCGAGGCGTCCGAACGCGTAGAGCAACGCACGCTGCGCGCCTGAACGAGCTGCTCGCAGGTCAGAGCTTGAAGCGCGCCAAGCGGGCGACGGCTTCTTCGCGAGCAGTTACGTACTCGGCGCTATGCAAGATCGAGTTGTGGAAATCACCGGCGCAGCCAATGGAGCGCCCGGCGACCACCATGGCCCAAATCGCTGGGCAAGGATCGGCGAGAGCGAGCGTGTGGAGCGGCTGGTGCGCAGGCCAGAGGGCGGGATGGTCGAGATCCCAAACGACGTAGCTCGCCAGCGCTCCAGGCTCCAGGACACCGGCGCGCAGCTTCGGGTGGATCCGTCCTGGCCCCGTCCAGATTCGACGGAGCAACCGCGCTGTTGACGACTCGGTTTCATAGCTGGCGCGCAGCTCGACGCGCCGCTGCCAGAGCGCCTCGACCGCGGCGGCGCCCCCCGACGCGAGCAACTGATCTTGCTCAGCGGACCAAGTCGCACCAATGGTCCCCTGACCGGCGGCGAAACGCAGCTCCTTCTGCACGTTCATCGAATCGTTGTTGGCAGCGCAATCGGTGCCCACCACCCACTCCAGACCCAAAGCGGACCAGCTTGCCACAGGCGCGGGAAAACCAAAGATGAGCTGCGAGTAGGGACAGAACACCAAAGTCAAATCGGTCGCTCGAGCAAGCCGTTGTAGGTCGTCGCGGCTCGCGAACAAGCAATGAGCAAAGACCAGGGGCACAGCACGGTCGAGCAGGCCGATTCGTTCGAGCCACTCGATGGGAGAGCAGCCATGACGCTCGCGTGCTCGCTGATCCTCTTCGAGCGATTGGGCCAGATGAGCGTGCAGCGGCAAGCGCCGCGCCTCGGCAAGCTTCAACGCCTGCTCAAATAGCTCAGCGCTGACGGTATCGGTGGCGTGGGGCCCGAGCGCGGCCACGATCCCCGCTTGGGCGAGCCGCGCGTCGTCATCGATATTCGCTGTCGTCTGCAGCTGGGCTTCAGCGACGCCCACGCCTGGACCGTGCAGATCCTGCAAGGTGGGGGCAACCACGCCGCAGAGGCCCACATCAGCAAGCGCCTCGGCCAGCTGATCGCCTGCGTAGTAATGATCCCAAACCAGGCCGACACCAGCGAGCAAGCTCTCGTAGGCGCCCATCCGGGCGAAGGCGCGGATGTCCTGGCCGCTGAGCTTTTTCTCAAAGTGGAAAAAGAACTCCTCGACCATGTTGCCACGACTCGCCGCGCGCATGTCGAGCCCGCGCAAGCAACCGAGCACCAAGTGCGTGTGCGCGTTGCAAAAAGCCGGTGAGACGAGCTTGTCGCCATAGTCGACCAGCTCGAGACCTTGCTCAGCCAAGGCCTGAGCTTGATCGTGGCCAACCACCCGGTCGATAGTCGAACCGCCATGCACCACGCAAGCTGGCTCGATACGCAACGGCTCGCCGGCCCCTCCCAAGACCACACGCCTCGAAACGACCGCTACTTGCCCACGCTCAGCCACCAGCAAGCTATAACCGAAGGGCAACCATCAGACCAAACACCCGACAGCCCAGCGGGCCGCGTGTTAGCCTGACTATCGTGCTCGGCTCGCGTCGCAGCGCACTTTTTGGGTGCTTGGTGGTGCTATTTACCTGCTCGGTATATTCCGAGCAGCTTCTCGACGAGCTTCCCACTACTTCGACTGGCGGGCAGAGCAACACGGGCGGCGCCACCACGACCAACGATGGCGGCATGGGGGGAGCCGTGAGCAGCAGCAACAGCGGCGGCGGCAACCCGGGCGGCGCTGGCGGCAAGAGCCAGGACTTGGGCTGGCCTTTCGACGATAGCGTGCCCTCTGCCTGCCCCGCCAACCCGCCAGACTCCAGCGGCAACAGTTGGAGCGGTTGGGGCAACTACCAACATCCAGCACAGAGCGAGACCACCGTCGGCCAAAGCAGCGAGCCGCTATTCGGGCGCACCTATGCGGCGGGACAAACACCTGGAGCGGGACAAGCCGCTGGTTGGCAAGCCGAGCTCGCCGTCGGCCCCTATGGCAGCGTGCCGACCGGAGATGGGCGTTGCTGGAGCTATGAGCCGGCAAGTTTCAACCTCGATGTTGGCAACGACGACGAGTACACCGCTGCCATTACCCCGCCGGGCGCTGGCCTCTACGGGCTCTTCTTCCGCTATCGACCCCCGGGCGGCGCGTGGCGCTATGGCGACCGCGATGGTAGCGACAACGGAATCGTCGCTGACCAGGCCGGCCTGCTCATCGCGAGAGCCAAGGATCTGAGCGCCAAGCCCCTGGTCGTGGCGAGTCAGAACCTGCGCTGCCGCATTGATTGGGAAGCGCGCAAACCGCTGGTCATCAAGGCGCTCGCCCGGATCGATCCTGACATAGTCGTGTTTCAAGAAGACTGTTTGGCCTCTGGCATCTCACAAGCCGCCGAGATCGCCGCAGCGCTCGCCTCTTACACCTCACGTGGCTACGAGCGGCGCCGCGCCAGCACGCACCTGGCCATGGGCACCGTCGATGAAGGGATCAGCGTGCTGAGCGCCCATCACATCGAAAGCAGTCATACGCTCGATCTGCCGCACGTTCATTTTCCGCGCAAGGCCCTCGCCGTAGATCTGAAGCCGCGCGGCAGCGCCCTACGCGTATACGTTTCCCACTTCGACTATGGCGCTGAGGCCGCCGCAGCTCGAGAGCAGTCTGCGGACGCCATCGTTGCCGATCTGCCGGTGGCGTCTCATTCGATCGTCGCCGGCGACCTCAACACCACACCCGACTCGAACGCGATCGCCAAGCTCACGGCGGCCCTCGACGACCTCTGGGCCAAGTCGAACCCCAACCAGGATGGCGTGACCTTCCCTGCCAGCAATCCCGACGGTCGGATCGACTACGTGCTCGGATCGAGCCAGCTCGCCGGCGCGTTGCTCGGAGCCAAGCTACTCGACGAGCAAGACGGCAATGTCCTACTGAGCGACCACCTCGGCGTGGCAGTAGCGTTCGCCTTCCCCTAGCCGCGTACGGCGAAAAGAAGCGTAGCGAGCTGGCAGAGGCGCCGCGAAGATGGCGCTGGATCGGCCGGCGCAGCAGTTCTTTTTCGCCGCACGCTGCTAGCCTATCGTGCGTGTCGATTCTGCTCGAGCTGCTACGTAGGCTCATTCGCGCCCCGCCGGCCCTGATTCACATGATCGCGGGCGGCTGCGTCGAAATCGACGGCCAACGTCTCGGTAGCCAGACCCAGGCGCTGCTCCGGCTCGCCGCGCTCGGACGGCAACAACCGCTGCATGAGCTGCCCGCCGCTCACGCTCGGCAGCTGCATTCCAAAATGAGGGTGCTACGGCCTGCGGTACTTGCCGATGTTCAGGTGCGGGACGGACACGCTAGCTGCGATGGCGTCAATGTGCCGGTGCGCATCTACCGACCACGTGCACGGGCCACCTTGCCCGCCTTGGTCTTCTTTCACGGCGGCGGTTGGGTGCTGGGAAACCTCGACAGTCAGGACCATCTGTGCGCCGATTTGGCGCGCGCGCTCGGTTGCGTCGTCATCAGTGGCGACTACCGGCTGGCGCCTGAGCACCGATTCCCTGCCGCGGTCGATGATGCGTTGACCGTTTTTTTGTGGACGCAACAGCAGGCCGCGCAGCTCGACATCGACCCATCGCGCATCGCGGTAGCTGGCTCGAGCGCCGGCGCCAATCTCGCGGCGGTCGTCGCGCAGCAGCTTCGCTCCGAGCCTGCTGGTCCTCGCTTTCAGCTGCTGCTCTGTCCTGTAACCGACATCAGCAGCGAGTCGCCCTCGTACGAGCTTTTTGCCGAAGGGTTCATGTTGTCGCGCGCGATGATGCGCTGGTTCATCGACCACTATGCTCCCGACGAGCAGGTGCGCGCCGACGAGCGTGCCTCACCATTGCGCGCAGCCGATCTGTCGGGCTTGCCGCCGGCGTGCATCGTTGTGGCCGGTTTTGATCCTTTGCGGGACGAGGGCCTCGCATATGCCGATCGACTCGGCCAAGCCGGGGTCGCGGTCGAGGTGCTGCTCGAGCCATCGACCATCCATGGCTTCGTTCCCGAAAAGCGGCTTCTCGACGTCGGACAGCGCGCCTTCGACCGTTGTGTCCACGTCACACGGGGCTGGCTCTGAACCGGATCGGCAACGCGGCCGCGTTACGCGCCGCCAAGCTTGCGGTGCGCTCACGCTCGCCGCACCATGTAGAGCACAATGAGAACGTTGGGCGCTTCTGCAATCATTCTTTGCGTGTTCCTCGTCAGCTGCGCCAGCGGCATGAAGACCATCAAGGACACGTTTCCACACAGCTGCAAGGTGAAGTGTCACGACGCCTACCCAGACGACCTGTATCGCCAAAACCAGTGCTCTGAGGACTGCGAGCCGCCGTCGGACTGACGAGCTGAGATCTTTTTTCGCTGGCCCGCGCCCCATTCGTTGAATGCCAGCGCCTAACTGGCATCAAACTGCGAATGCTACGAGCGCGAGCAATGAGGGTGGTCGGCGCCCTGGCCATTTGGCTGCTTTCCTGCAGCGGCGGCGACTCCGGCCCGGCCACCAACAGCACAAAGACCACCCCATCGCCACCAGCATCTTGGAGCTGCTCTGCCGCCAACTATGGGGCTGAGGACGGCTGCCATTGCGGCTGCGGCGCCTCCGATCCGGATTGCGCGCAGGTCGACGCGATGGTGCTGGGCTGCGGCAACGCAACGACCCCCTGGGAATGCTCTGCTGCGGGCGCATGCGTCGATCCCTGCGGCGGCGTCTCGCGTGATGGGGAGTGCTCGGGGACGGTGCTGCGCCGCTGCATTGTCGCTCAGGACGGCAGTTGGCAGATCGAAGTCGAATACTGCCCCGATCCTCAGCTGTGCAGTATCGACGACGGCAAAGCCCATTGTGCCGAGTGCGCCACCGGCGAAGCGGCATGCACCGCTCCCAACAGTCTGAAGACATGCCACGGCGGCGCTTGGACCCACGAGCTTTGCGGCAAAGACGAGCTGTGCATTGACGAACCAGATGAAAATGACGCCACTTGCGGTTGTGTGTTCGAAGCGAGCTACTGCGACGACAGCGGGCAGCTGGTGTCGTGCCAGGATGGCACAATCAAAAAGCAGAGCTGCGAGACAGGGACCTGCGTAGAGACTTGGGGCTACCGAGCCGGCTGCTTCACGGACGCAGCTGCCACGATTGCCATCGCAGGCAGCGTCGAGTTTGCCGTCCCCGCGCAACAGCAGGTGCCCGTCGCTGGCCAGACGTTGCCGATCAGCCATGCGGTGGTGGCCGCGATCGTCGACGACAGGCTCGCCGGGCGGGCAGTCACCGACAGCGCCGGTAACTTCCAGCTCAACGCACAGTTCGGTTCTGCCCAGAGCGTCACGTTGGTGCTGCTGGGCGCGACCTTATCCGACGCTGGGCACCCACGTGTGTTGGCCTTGGAGCATCTCGACGCATCGTCCGTTTGGCGTCGTTCGCTGGGTACGGTTCCGACCTCGGTCGCAAAGCACGACCTCGGGCCAACGGTAATAGACGGCGATGGCGCGGCTGTATGGTACGCGCTTTGGTCCCTCCAGCAGACGATGGACTGGGCCGAGCAGGCACTCGAACAGGCCATCGCACCAGTGAAGCTGGTGTACGACGATCCGCTCGGCGGCCATGGCATCTACTACCCCGGCTCGTCTAGTGGCATTGCGCCTGCGAGTGGGCAAATCGAGATAGATGCCGCCCAGCGCTGGAACCACTCGCTGCTGGCCCACGAGGCAGGTCATCACGTAACCGACCAACAAGTACCCAACTTCAAGCACGGGCAGGACAGTCATGGCCCCAGCGTGCACGCCAGCCTGGCCGCGAGCGAGGGCTGGGCCGACTTCGTCTCGGCAGTTGCCGCAAGCATCATCGAGGGAGGACCAATGTCCTCCAAGTACGCAAAATTCGATCTCGAGACACTCGCCGTCGACAGCGTGGGCTACCCGACCGCCGCCGACCCACAGCTGCCACTCGATCAGAACTTGAACGAGCTCATCGTGGCGGCCATCTTATGGGATCTGGCCGATGACACGCCTGAGGAGGACCCGGTCAGCTTGGGCTTCGACGCAGTACTTGCTGCCATCGCGCTGCCCCATCCAGGCCGCGGCGTCGCTTCCTACGATCTCGTCGACTTCCTCGATGGCTTGCTCTGCGCCAACGTGGTCACGCCGGGCTCGATGGCTGCCCTGTTGGCTCCCTACAAGCTCCCCTACGGGCCGCCGCCATCTTGCCCCTGACTCAGGCGCGCCAATAGGCAGCTCACTTCTTGTACTTCTTCTTGATCTTGCTCGCCTTGTGCTGACGACCGAACTCGCGCTGCTTGCCATTTGTTTTCGCCACGACCGCGCGAGTCGAGGGCTAAGCGCGGCAGAGTCGGGCCAGGGTCTTCATGTGATCGCGCAACGACGGGAAGAGATGCTGGTACACCTCGCTGTACAACGCCTCGTAGCGTGCGCAGTTGTCACCTGGGACGAAGCGCTGACCGCGCGCGCTCATGGCAGCCGCGGCAGCGGGGATGTCGGGGTGCAAACCGGCAACCACCGCTGCGAGTATTCCAGCGCCGAGAGCGGTCGCTTCTGGGCTCGCTGAGCGCACCACTGGCTTGTTCATGACGTCCGCGAGGATCTGGCACCACAGCGCGCTCTTGGCCCCCCCGCCCATCACTACGAGCTCGTCGATGGGGCCAGCGGCTTGCTCCACACCGCTGGTGTGAAGGCGCTGCTCGAAAGCGATCCCCTCGAGCAAAGCCCGAAACACATGCTCGGCTTGATGGTGGCCGCGCAAACCGAGTAGCAGGCCGGAAGCGTCCGCATCCCAATGCGGATTCATCACGCCACTCCAATACGGCAGCAGCATCAGGCCAGCGGCGCCCACAGGCAGTGCGCCCGCGCCTTGCTCGAGCTCCGCTAGTACCTGATCGAAGTCATCGCTGCGCTTGAGCAGCCGATCGATGAGCCAGTTGACGGTGAAGGTTCCGCCGTGGAGATCGGTCTCGAGCAAGTAACGGTCCGGTGCGGCCGCAAACAGCGTTCGAAACGCCAGATCGCAGTGGTAGTCCTCGGCTAGAACGCCCGAAACGATGGCCGTACCGAGATTGAGGTAGGCGCTCTTGTCATCGACGATGCCTGCGCCCAGGCCCGCGGATTGTCCGTCACCAGCGCCCGCCACCAGAGGCAATCCGGCCGGCAAGCCGAGCGCTTCGGCCGCCGCCGGGCTCAGCTGGGCAATCACTTCACCAGGACCAACCAGCTCGGGCAGCTGCCCGCGCACAAGCCCAGCCAACGACAGCAGCGGCTCGGACCAATCGCGCTTGGCCATGTCCACCAAACCGAGCGGATCGGCGCAGGCCAGCGAAGTGGCGCAGCGGCCGCTCAAACGCCACACCAAGAATGCATGCACATCGAGCATGCGCCCCAGCGAAGTCCGCAGATCGGGCTGCTGCTCGAGCAAGAACATTAACTTGTAGAGCGAAGGCGTGGTGCAGGGCGGCTTTCCGCTGATGGTGTGAAGCTCGTTGGGGCTGAGCTGCTCGCAGGCTTGCTCGACCTGCTCGACGCAGCGAGCGTCCATCCAAACCAGCGCCGGATGCAGAGGCTTTGCATTGTCGTCGGTCAGGACGAAGGTCTCACGCTGATGGGTGATGCACATCGCACCCACACGGCTCGTATCGTCGAGCTCAGCCAGCGCGGCGCAGCAAGCACTCAACGTGGCCGACCACCATTGCTCGGCGTCTTGTTGCCAAGCTCCGACAGCAGGGTTGTCTAGCGTCAAGCTCGCGCGCCCTTGAGCCAAGGACTTGCCCTGTGCATCAAAAACGATGGCCTTGCAAGCGGTGGTGCTGCAGTCCACTCCCAACACGAGATCGGCAACCATGCGCGGCTCCTGCGTCAGCGAAAGAAACGTTCAAAAGGCATATCGACCGCCGCCCCGTCGAGCACGACTTCGGCCATGTGGTCGAGCAGCGGCAGTGCGTCTTGGCCAAGCTGTCCGCGCTCACGCAGGGCGCGGCTCGCCTCACGCATCACAGCGATGATGTCCAAGCATTCCAGCGTGGCGCCTTGCATGCGTTCGACAGCTTGGTCGACGGTCAACCCGAGACCGAGTAGCCGACCGAAGCGCCCGGTTCGGCCGCCGTTGTTGGTCACGTCGAGATCGCCGACTCCCGCTAGACCCGCCACCGTCGCGGCCTCGCCGCCAAGAGCTTGCACCAGTGCGCTCATCTCACCGATGGCTTGGGCGAGCACCGCCGATTCGTAGTTGTGCATGGCTATGCTGCCCGACGTTCCGCCCCGCTGCTCGTGCAAACCAGCGCCGAAGGCCACGCCCATGGCGTATGCATTCTTGAGCGCGGCGCACAGCTCCACACCAATGACGTCTGTGCTGGTGAAGACATGGTAGAAGTCGGTGCGAAGCAGCGCCGCCAGAGGCTCGAGCATCTGGCCGTCGGCGCCACTGAGCACCACACAGCTCGGCACGCGGCGCGCCAATTCGCCGGCGATGCATGGCCCCGCGACGGCCGCAGGATGCACTTGCTCGCGCAGCTCGGCCGGCAGCATCTCGCGCAGCAGTTCGGGCAGCACCCTCAGCTGCTGTCCGTCGAAGTCCATACCCTTCGTGATGCTGAAGATGGGCAGCCCAGCCCGCGCAAAGGGCGCGATCTGTCTTCCAGCCCAGCGCACGCCGGCCGAGCTGACGCCGAGAGCGAGCACCTCGCAGCCATCCATCGCGTCCGCCAGTTGCTCGACGGCGTAGGGCTGAATGGCATCGGGCAGCCCAAACTTCAGAGTGGGATGCTCCTGTCCGGCGCGCAGTGCGTCGATGATCGCTGTGTCCAGATGCGTGCCCACCAAGCGAACCTCGTGGCCACGGTCACACAGCGGAACGCAGAGCGCGCCGCCCATCATGCCAGCTCCGAGCACAGTGAAGATCGCCATCGCGTGGCCGACTCTATTCGCTCGAGCCCCGACCGCAAAGCGGGCGATTCGGGCCAGCCCCCACCTCCGCCGCTTGACGCACAGCAACCATCGCATCAAAGCGAACAGTGACAACCATGGCCGTACCGATTCGCTTGCACAACACGCTCAGCCGCCGCATCGAGGACTTCGAGCCCCTCGTGCCGGGGCAAATCAGCCTCTACGTCTGCGGCATGACCGTCTACGACGACTGCCACGTGGGCCATGCCCGGGCCATGGTGGTCTTCGACAGCTTCGTACGCTACTTGCGTCACCGCGGCTGGAAGGTGCGCTTCGTGCGCAACTTCACCGATGTAGACGACAAGATCATCGAGCGCGCCAACGAGCGGGGCGAAGAGCCGCTGGTTTTTGCCGAGCGCTACATCAAGGCCTTCCACGAGGAAGCCGCGCTGTTGAGCCTGATCACGCCCGACGTCGAGCCCCGAGTGAGCGAGTGCATCGACGACATCCAAGCACTCATCGGGCTCTTGGTCGAAAACGGCCATGCCTACCAAGCCGACGGCAGCGTGTGGTTCAGCGTCGAGACCTTCGAGGGCTACGGCAAGCTGTCCAACCAAAAGGTCGAAGAGCTACGCAGCGCCGACGAGGTGAGCGGCAAGCGCGCGGCAGCGGATTTTGCCCTCTGGAAAGCCGTCAAGCCCGACGAGCCGTCCTGGGAGAGCCCCTGGGGCCCTGGTCGGCCGGGCTGGCACATCGAGTGCTCGGCCATGGTCAAGACCTGCCTGGGCGACACCATCGACATCCACGGCGGCGGGCTCGATCTGGTCTTCCCCCATCACGAGAACGAAATCGCGCAGAGCGAGTGCGGCAACAAGGCGCCCTACGCGCGCTACTGGATGCACAACGGCCTGCTGACCATGAGCGGCGGGCAGAAAATGGGCAAGAGCCTCGGCAACGTCATCAACGTGAGCGAGGCCCTCGGCGCTTTTCCCGCCGAGGCGCTACGGCTGTACTACCTGCAAAACCAGTATCGCTCTCCCCTACCTTGGAGCGATGACGCTCTGCCCGAAGCGTTGGCCATGCTCAACCGCCTCTACGAAGCTCGTGAGAAAGCCGAGGCGATGGGCGGCACAGACGATCCAGCGCGGGTCGCCAAAGAGCTGGGCGCCGACGCTCAAACTGCACTCGAGCTCGGTCAGCAATTCGAGGAGCGCTTCTACGCGGCGGTCGATACCGACTTCAACACCGCCCAAGCGTTAGGGCACCTCTTCGAGCTAGCACGCGCGGTCAACCGCTTCGCTGCACACAAGAAGGCCAAGAAGCGCGGCGGACCCGTCGTGGCACCCGCGCTGGCAGCCTTCAAGTTGGTGGGCGCGGCCCTCGGCTTGATGACCATGGCCAGCACGGACTTCTTCGAGGAGGTCAAAGACAAGCGCTTGGCGGCCCTTGGCATCGATCGCGCAGAGGTCGAAGAGCTGCTCGCCAAACGCGCGCAAGCCCGCCAAGACAAGCAATGGCAAGAGGCTGACGCCATTCGCGACACCCTGATCGAAAAGAACATCGAGGTGCTCGACTTGCCCGACGGCGTGCAGTGGCGCGTGCGCCTCGACGCTACGGCTTAGTACGACTCCCTGTAAAGAAAAGTACTCAGCAGGGGTTCTTCTTCTTCTTGCCCTTGAGCTTGCTGCGCATCTTGGGGCAGATGTCCTTGATGTGTTTGGAGGCCTCGTCGAGGCGCTCGATCATCTTCTCGAGCAGCTCTTTGTCCTTGCTCGCCAAGTCTCGCTTCTCGCGCGGATCGGCCTCGACATCGAAGAGCTTGTAGTAGTCGTTGTCACCGAAAGCGATCAGCTTGTGCTTGCCCCAAATGAGCGCGCGGCGCTTGTCATTGTCGCTGGTCCGCGGCAAGTCCGAGATGACCGCGCGCTGCACGGGCTCCTCTTTGCTGCGTAGCTCGGCCACCAAACTGGTGCCCTGGAAGCTGTCGTCTGGTTTGACCCCGAGGAGCTCGAAGATGGTCGGCGGCAGGTCGATTCCGCCGCGCGGGGTCTTGATCGTGCGCGCAGCCAGCCCGGGAACGCGAATGAAGAGCGGCACATGAATGAGCTCCTGCCACAGCTCGAAACCATGACGGTACATGCCATGCTCACCGAAGGTCTCGCCGTGATCGGCGGTGATGATGATCGCAGTGCGCTTGCCCCAAGGCTGCGCATCGATGAAATCGAGCAACTTGCCGACGTGCTTGTCGGTGTAGTGGATCTCGCCGTCGTACATTCCTCGCGCGCCGCGGCGGAACTTGGGCGTGCCTTTGTGGCCCATGTACATGTCGTGCGGATCGAGAAAATGATGGAACGCGAAGAAGCGCTTGGAGGTATTGGCGCTCTTGCGCAGCTGAGCCAGCGCGAGCGCGAGGTGCTTTTCGCTGGTGATGTTCTCGTCGGTGGTGTTGCTCTTCTTGAGGCCTGGCACGATGTCCCACAAGTCGAAGCCCTGATGCAGCCCAGCCTTGTTCTTGTTGAAGTACCAGTGGGCCAGGCCGGCCATGGTGCGCACGCCGGCCCGCTGCAACAGCTCGGGAAACATCAGCTGCTCGTCGGGGTAGGCGCTGAAGAAGTAGCCGCTGCGTTTGACCTCGCTCGGATAGCGCGCCGCCATGAAGCCACCAAAGGTCATGGAGGTATACGACGAGAGTGAATAGAAGCGCGTGTAGGTCACGGCGCTCTTGGCGAACTCCTGAAGCCGTGGCGCCACGTCGTGCTTGTAGCCGCTGAACGGCATACGGTCAGCCCGCAAGCTGTCGATCACGATGACAATCACATTGAGCGCAGCTGGCTTGACCGGCTTGGCGCTGGCCGATGCCGCCAAGCTTGCCGACACCACCCCGCTCGTCGTCGGGGTCGACTTGGCGCTTGTCGGTTGACTGCTCGAGCCCTTCCCCGGCGTCTCGCAGGCGCACAACGTCAACGCGACTGTCAGCAGCGCAGGACGGATCCCTACCCTTTGGCAGCTCATCATATGGCTGGCGGTGTGGGCCAACCGACCAGCGGAGTCAATACGGCACTGGCGCTGGCGTGCTATCCCAAGCTCTGATGAGGCAACAGTGAGCAGCACGCTTTCGAACGTGGTCGGCTTCGATGATGCAACGCCTTCTTCTTCTTCGTCTTTTTTCTTTCC
>CAZRGL010000019.1:0-352 GCA_964599485.1 uncultured Polyangiaceae bacterium | reverse complement strand
GGCAACCGTGCGCAGCGCGCTTTCGAACGTGGGCGGCTGCGATGATGCGCCCTGCGCCCGGGAGCAGCGCGGCGAGGTTCGACTCATCGGTGCGGTCTGCTCGCGCACGCGCCTCGACGGCGTCTTGTCCAGTCGCGTGCGCCGCGACGGCGCCAATTCCACCAGCCGCATGATCGAGATGGTCCAAAGCGCTCAGTTCACCGAGCACATTCGCGCGGTGTTGCTTCAAGGCATCGCCGTAGCAGGCTTCAACGTAGTAGACGTGTGGCGCCTGCATCGCGCCCTCGAAGTCCCTGTGCTCGTGGTCGCCCGGCGCTTGCCGAAGCTGGCCTCCATCAAGCGCGCGCTGAGC